>NZ_JBSGEZ010000044.1:0-66838 GCF_053603155.1 Nocardia sp. NPDC004260
AACTGGTTTGGGGGGGAGCATGGGAGAAGCTAAGGATGAATCAAGCGGCGGTCGCGCACACGCGAGCCATACAGGGGCCGCGAACACGCCGCGACGAAGTCGCGGCCAAACAAGCACAGTATTTTGTTGCGCATGGCTCGAACTTTGCTGGTTACCAATGATTTCCCGCCGCGGCCGGGCGGTATCCAGTCGTATCTGCAGGCGTTGGCCGGTGAGCTGCCGCCGGACGACCTGGTGGTCTACGCTCCGCGCTGGCGTGGCGACAGCCATCTGAAGTTCGATGCCCGGCAGAAGTTCCAGGTCATTCGTCATCCCACCACGCTGATGCTGCCCACTCCGCTGGTGCTGCGCCGCGCCGCGCGGCTGTTGCGCAGCGAGCAGTGCGACACGGTGTGGTTCGGGGCGGCGGCACCGCTGGCGCTGCTGGCGCCCGCACTGCGTCGCGCGGGCGCCGAACGGATTCTGGCCAGTACCCACGGCCACGAGGTCGGCTGGTCGATGCTGCCGGGGGCCAGGCAGGCGCTGCGTGCCATCGGCGAGCACACCGATGTGGTCACCTACGTCAGCCGCTATACCCGCCGCCGGTTCGCGTCCGCGTTCGGCTCGAACGCGGCGCTCGAGTATCTGCCGCCCGGGGTGGACTCCGAGGTCTTCCGCCCGGATCCGGCCGCGCGGGCCGAGCTGCGCGAACGATACGGCCTCGGCGACCGGCCGACCATTCTGTGCCTGTCCCGGCTGGTGCCGCGCAAGGGGCAGGACGCGCTGATCCTGGCGATGCGCGATATCCGCGAGCGTGTGCCGGGCGCGGTCCTGGTGATCGCGGGCGGCGGCCCCTTCGAGGACAAGCTGCGCGCCTTGGCGGTCGCCGCGGGCGTCACCGACGACGTGGTGTTCACCGGCCGCGTCCCGTCCGGTGAGTTGGCCGCGCATCACACGCTGGCGGACGTCTTCGCGATGCCGTGCCGGACCAGGGGCGCGGGGCTGGATGTGGAGGGGCTCGGCATCGTCTACCTGGAGGCGTCGGCGTCCGGTGTCCCGGTGGTGGCGGGTAACTCCGGCGGCGCGCCGGAAACGGTAATCGAGGGCAAGACCGGTCGCGTGGTGGACGGGCGTTCCGTGCAGCAGATCGCCGACGCCCTGGTGGACATTCTGTCCGACCGGGATGCCGCCGCGCGGATGGGCGCGGCGGGCCGCGCGTTCGTCGAGCAGCAGTGGCGCTGGGACAGCTTGGGCGCGCGCCTGCGACAGCTGCTGCGGTGATCCGCGTCGCATCTACTACGCTCAGCGGAGTGAGCAGTATCCAGGTCGCAGATCAGACCTTCGTCGCCGCACCGGGAGCCGCCGTGGCCGAGCTGCTGGCGGGACCGAACAATTGGCGCCGTTGGTGGCCCGACCTGACCCTGGATGTGCGTGAGGATCGGGCCGAGAAGGGCATCCGCTGGTCGGTGTCCGGTGGCCTGACGGGGACCATGGAGGTGTGGCTGGAGCCCGCGCTCGACGGGGTGATCCTGCACTACTTCCTGCACGCCGAGCCGGAGCCCGCGCTGCCCGCGGGCAAGCTCGCCGCCGCCAACCGGGCGCGCCGGGTCGCGGGCAAGAACATGTCGTTCGAGGTGAAGTCCCGGCTGGAGGCGGGCCGCCCCGCCGGTGTCACTCCCGCGCCCCAGCCTTGATCTACCAGCACCGACGCTGAAAGGAACCGCTGTCCGTATGGCCGACCGGACCCAGAGATCGATCGTCATCGAGGCCCCGTCGCAGCAGGTGATGTCCGTCATCGCCGATCTGGGGTCCTATCCCGAGTGGGTATCCGCGGCGAAGTCGGTGGAGGTGCTGGAGGTGGGGCCGGACGGTTTGGCCAAGACCGCGCGGTTCGTGTTGGACGCCGGGGTGGTCAAGGACACCTACGTCCTGTCCTACGAGTGGCGCGCCGACCGTAAGGCGGTCAGCTGGCGGCTGCTCAGCGGCGAGTTGCAGAAGGCGCAGAACGGCACCTACGAGCTGATCGATCGGCCCGGCGGCACCGAGGTCGTCTACACGCTCACCGTCGATCTGAACATCCCGATGATCGGCATGTTCAAGCGCAAGGCCGAGAAAGTGATCACCGATACCGCTCTGAAGGAACTGAAGAAACGGGTCGAAGGCTGACCGCGCACAAGACCCGGGTCGAGCTGTTCATCGGCAAGGGTGGGGTGGGCAAGACCACGCTCGCGTGCGCCACCGCCATGGCCGAGGCCAGGTCGGGCCGTCGCGTGCTGATCGCCTCGCTGGATCAGGCGCATTCGCTCGGCGACGCGCTCGGCTTCCGTTTCCCGCACGATCCGGGCACCGTCACCGGCGTCGCCACCGTGCTGCCCGGACTGGACGTGATCGAGATCGATTCGCTCGCGCTGCTCGAGGACCGGTTCCGCGACGTGGTGCGTGTGATCTCGGCCGGCCGCGGGCACGAGCACGGTTTCGACCTGGCCGCGCTGGACCCGGCGGAACTGACCGGATTGCCCGGCGTGCAGGAACTGCTGATGCTGGTGGAGATCGCCCAGTTCGCCGCCGAGGACGACTGGGATCTGATCGTCGTCGACTGCCCGCCCTCGGCGGACATGCTGCGCATCGTCACCGCGCCGGGCACGCTGCTGGGTTACGTGGAACGGATATGGCCGCCGCACACACGGGCGATGAGCGCCGTCGGCACCGATCTGCGGCGCGCCGTGCTCGCGGCCACGGTGGAACGAATCGTACGGGCGGTCACGGAAGTTCGCGATCTGCTCGCCGACCACCGGCGCACGCGGGCGCGGCTGGTCACCCTCGCCGAGCGCGTCGCGGTGGCCGAGTCGCAGCGGGTGCGCTCCGCCGCGGCGCTGCTCGGCCTGCGGCTGGACGCCGTCGTGGTGAACAAGGTGCTGCCCGATCTCGCGACGCCCGACGGAGCCGAACATCCGGCGGTGCAGTGGTATTCGAACCGGCGCGGCGAGCAATCCGACGTCATCGCCGAGTTGCGGAGCACGATGCCGGGTATACCGGTGGTGATCGCGCGGCACACCGGGCCCGAGCCGATCGGGCTGAACTCGCTGGCCGCCCTGTCGTACGCGATGGACTCGGCGGACGACACCGGGGACGCTGCGCTTATGCTGAGCGACAATCAGACGGAGGTCGACGCGAGTTCCGGCGAACCGCTGGTTCTCCTGGAATCCGGCACCGGATTGCAGTCGGTGTACGCGCTGCGCATGCACCTGCCGGTGGTCGACGCCGCCACATTGCGCCTTGGCCGAGTGGAGGACGATTTGATCGTGGGAGCGGACGGTGTCCGGCGCCGGGTGCGGTTGGCGCCGGTATTGCGGCGGTGCACGGTCGACGGCGCCGAACTCGATGACGGATACCTGGTGGTCCGCTTCCGGCCCGATCCGCGGGTCTGGGCGCACGCGTCCGAAAGTCGCGACCATGACCGGTGATCCGCAGTCGCCCACGGGCGAGGAGGTCGGCGGCCACACCGCGCCGGACGGTGTCGCCGAATTCGCCGAGGAACTGAAGCTGCTGGCCCAGGCGGTGCTGGAACGGGTCGAGCCGGTGCTGCGGCGCGCGGCCGACGGACAGGTCGAGTGGTCCAGCTGCAGCTGGTGCCCGGTGTGCGCGGCAGCGGCGCTGGTGCGCGGGGAGCACCACGACGTGTTCGCCGCGGTCGCCGATCACGGCACCGCGATCGTCACCGTGCTGCGCGAGGCGCTGGCCGGAGTGCCGGTCGAACCCGTCATGCCCACCGACGCCGACCCGGAGACCGGCGCGCCGCATCGCCATGGTCGGCCCGGGGAGGACGACGGTCCCCGTTACGTCGACATTCCCGTGACGATCAAGGTATGACGCACCAGATGGCCGGTACGCGACCGCTGACCGTCGGAATAGACGTCGGCGGCACCAACATTCGGGCGTCGGTGATCGATGACAGCGGCGAGGTGCTGGACACGGTCCAGGCGCCGACGCCGCATTCCGCGCGAGCGCTGGAGGACGCGCTGGACCGGGCCGTGCGCGACCTGTCGGGCAGGCATCCCATCGGCGCGGTCGGCCTCGCGGTCGCCGGGTTCATCAACGGCGATCGCTCCACCGTCCGGTTCGCCCCGCATCTGCCCTGGCAGGACGCCCCCGTCGCCCAGCGTCTCACCGAACGGCTGGAACTGCCGGTGATCCTGGAACACGACGCCAACGCGGCGATGTGGGCCGAGTATCGGTTCGGCGCCGCCGCGGGCGGGCACAACGTGGTGCTGATCGCGATCGGCACCGGCATCGGCGCCGCCCTGCTGATCGACGGCCAGCTGTATCGGGGCACGCACGGCGTCGCACCTGAACTGGGTCACCTGCAAGTCGTTCCGCAGGGGCGGCCCTGTCCGTGCGGCAAACACGGGTGCTGGGAGCGCTACTGCAGCGGAACCGCTTTGGCAGAGACCGCGATCGAGATGCTGGCCAGCGATACCCTGCGCTCCGTGCTGGCCAGGGATGTGGCACGCGATCCCGGCTCGCTGACCGGACGGCGGGTCGCGGGCGCCGCGCAGGACGGCGACCCGCTCGCCGTGCGGGTGATGGCCGATTTCGCGCGCTGGCTCGGGCTCGGGCTGGCGTTCGTCAGCGACATCTTCGATCCGGACCTGGTAGTCATCGCGGGCGGCGTGAGCAGTTCGGCGCCGTTGTTCCTGGACGAGGCACGCGAAGAGTACGCGCGCGCGATCACGGGCGCGGGACACCGGCCGCTGGCCCGCATACGAACCACCCAACTGGGTGAGGCCGCGGGCATGATCGGCGCGGCCGACCTCGCGAGGGCGGCACTGCCCTCGGGCGCGCGCAAGTCCGCGCGCGTGGCACGGACCAGCCGGTGACGCTTCGGTCACGACCCTCGTGGCCTGCCGCGACACGCCGACTGTCGCCATCGCTCGGCGTCGGGGCCGAAGTGTGGTGAGATTCGCCGCTGCGGTTGGATGTGATCTTGCACCGGCGGTAAAGTCGGCAATTGAAGCAGGTGCCCGCAACTATCCCGGTCCCGGGGGAAGGACGTCATGTTCTACTGGCTGCTGAAGTTCGTGCTGCTGGGACCGTTCATTCATCTCTACAACCGGCCTACGGTCGAAGGCGTGGAGAACATCCCGGCGGACGGGCCGGCCATCATGGCGGGTAACCATCTCTCCTTCGCCGACTGGCTGTTCGCTCCGTTGCTCAGCCCGCGGCGGATCAACTACCTCGCCAAGGCCGAGTACTTCAACACCCCGGGCATCAAGGGCCGATTGCAGAAGTTCTTCTTCAGCGCCTCGGGCCAGTACCCGATCGATCGCAGCGGCGCCGACGCCGCCGAGGACGCGCTCAACGCCGCCCGCAAGCTGCTCGACCAGGGCCGTCTGGTCGGCCTCTACCCCGAGGGCACCCGCTCCCCCGACGGCCGCCTGTACAAGGGCAAGACCGGCTTGGCCCGCCTGGCGCTGGAGACCGGCGTCCCCGTCATCCCGGTCGCCGTCATCGGCACCGACGAGGTGAGCCCACCCGGACCGTTCCGCTGGCGCCGCAGGAAGGTGAAAGTCAAGTTCGGCGAGCCCATCGACTTCTCCCGCTACGACGGCATGGGCGGCAACCGCTTCGTCGAACGCGCCGTCACCGACGAGGTCATGTACGAGCTCATGCGGCTCACCGGCCAGGAGTACGTCGACGTCTACGCCCACAGCCTGAAGAAGGGCGTCCCCAGCGGCAGCCACCCCGCCGCCGTCCCCGTCCGCATCCCGGACACCGCCGCAGGCTGATCACTCCATCTCAGGACGATCGCGGTCCCCTCGAGCCGGCTGACGTGCGCCCGTCGACCGTACGGACGAAGATCTGTGGCATCCGATCGGATGCCGACCTGCGCGCCGCCGTCGCCGCGGGCGCCGACGCGGTCGGATTCATCTCGGGCGTAACGCATGTCAGTGAAGACGCGCTCGACCGGCATCGCGCTGCCACACTGGCGGCGGCGACCCCACCGTTCGTCACCCGCGTGCTGGTCACACATCTGGAGGACCCGGCGGCGATCATCGAACTGGCCGACCGGGTGGGTGTGGACGCGATCCAGGTCCACGGGCTGGTCTCCGCCGATGTGGTCGCCCGAGTACACGAGCGCGCGGCCGGGCGGCCGGTCCTCGCCGCCGTGCACGTGACCGGTCCGGAGGCCGTCGGCGCCGCACGCGCGGTGGCTCCGTATTGCGATGCGGTGCTGCTGGATTCGCGCACTCCCGACCGGCTGGGCGGCACCGGACGCGCACACGATTGGTCGATCAGCGCCACCATCGTCGGCGCGATGGCCGAGTTCGACCGTCCCGTCGTGCTGGCGGGCGGCCTCACGCCCGCGACGGTCGCCGCCGCCGTCGGGCAGGTCCACCCGTACGCCGTCGACGTCAACAGCGGCGTCGAATACCCAGGAGGCGACAAAGATCCCGCTGCCTGCGACGCTTTCGTCGCCGCCGCTCGATCGGCGCTGCCCTAGACTCGGCCGAGTCGTCCGCAGCGACAAGGTAATGACAAGCCTTCGGTAAGACGGCCCGGCGAAAGTACGGGCATGTTCAAGAAGTTGCTGGCGGTGGCCGGGGTCGGTGGGGCCGAAGTGGAGACCGAGTTGTTCACGCCGGGTGTGCAGCCCGGGGGCACGGTGGAGGGCGTGATCCGTTTGCGGGGCGGGGCGGTCGCGCAGGAGATCACCCAGGTGGCGGTCGAGTTCGTGACCAGGGCCGAGCAGGAGTACGAGGATCACGAGGGCGTGCGTGAGGTCGCGTTCGGACGTACCGGAGTGCACGGACCGTTGCATCTGCCCGAGGGGGCGCCGCTGGAGTTCCGGTTCGCGGCCCGAGCGCCGATGGAAACACCGATCACGTTCTACAACGGACGACACCTGCCCGGCACGGTGGTCTCGCTGCGCACGATCGTGGAGATCCACGGCGCGGTGGACGCCGCCGACACCGACCCGATCGGCGTCGGCGCCCTGCCCGCACAGCACGTGCTGCTGGAAGCGGTGGAACGCTTGGGATTCCATTTGCGCAGCGCGGACGTGGAATCCGGCCGAGTGCACGACACGCCCCAGACGTTGCCGTTCTACCAGGAGATCGAGTTCGCGGGCTCGCCGCGGTACCCCGGCCTGAACCAGCTCGAGGTGACTTTCGTTCCGACCGAGACCGGTATGAGCGTGGTCCTGGAGGCGGACAAGCGCGGCGGTTGGCTCTCCGAGGGCCGCGACGTGTTCGACGCGCTGTGGGTGGACTACCAGCACCTGGGCGGCGTGGACTGGGCGGGCGAACTGCACCACCGCATAGCGCGCCTGGCGCACTGACTCTTGCTTGTTGTCCACACGGACCCGGCCCGTTCACGCGCCGTTGACGTAGTTGCGTCAGGGTTGCCTCATGACCGGCTCGGACTCGAGACCATCCCGGCGCACCGTATTGCGCGCCTCCGCGCTCGGACTGGTGGCGGCCCCTGCACTGGCGGCATGCTCGCCGGACAACGGCCCGGCGCTGGTCCGCGGGCGGCCGGCGCTCACACACGGTGTCGCGGTGGGTGATCCGCGCGCGGACGGCGCACTGATCTGGGCCCGCGCCGATCGCCCCGCCACCTTGCTCGTGGAAACCGCCGCCACGGAATCGTTCACCGATCCCAAGCGTTTCACCGGACCGCTGCTCACACCCGACTCCGACGGCACCGGCCGGGTGCGGGTCAACGGCCTGCCCGCCGGAACGCAGGTGCACTACCGGGTGACGCTGCGCGGCGAGGACGGCGCCACCTCTGAACCGGTCACCGGCGTCTTCCGCACCGCGCCCACCGCCGCGTCGGACATCCGGCTCCAATGGTCCGGCGACGTCGCGGGCCAGGGCTACGGCATCAACCCGGAGCTGGGCGGCATGAAGATCTTCGCCGCCATGGCCGCCCGCGACCCGCATCTGTTCCTGCACTCCGGCGACTCGATCTACGCCGACGGACCGCTGCGGGAATCGGTCGCCCTGCCCGACGGGCGGATCTGGCGCAATGTGGTGAGCGAGGCGAAAAGCGCTGTCGCGCAGACGCTCGACCAGTTCCGCGGCAACTACGCCTACAACCTGACCGACGAGAACTACCGCCACTTCAACAGTTCGGTCGCCCAAGTGGTCCAGTGGGACGACCACGAGACGGTGAACAACTGGTACCCCGGCGGACTGGTCGGCGAATCCAAGGGCTACACCGAACGCGCCATGGACACCCTGGCAACCCGTTCCTGGCAGGCCTTCCACGAGTGGATGCCGCTGGAGCCGAGGGAAGCGGTGGACGGTCGCCTGTATCGCAAGATCTCCTACGGTCCGCTGCTCGACGTCTTCGTACTGGACATGCGCGCGAACAAGGACGCCAACAACGCGAACAACGGCCCCGACGGCCGCATCTTCGGTCCGGCGCAGACGAAGTGGCTCGTCGACAGCCTGCGCGAGTCCACCGCCACCTGGAAGATCATCGCCAACGACCTGCCGCTCGGCTTGGTCGTCCCGGACGGCGAACAGAAGAACACCACCGCCTTCGAGGGACCCGCCAACGGCGATCCCGGCGCGCCGTCGGGCCGGGAACGCGAGATCGCCCAGGTGCTGTCGTCGATCAAGGCGAACAAGGTGGCCAACGTCGTCTGGCTCACCGCCGACGTGCACTACACGGCGGCGCACCGTTATTCGCCCGAGCGGGCGGCCTTCACCGACTTCAATGAGTTCTGGGAGTTCGTCTCCGGTCCGCTCAACGCGGGCGCGTTCGGCCCGAACCAGCTCGACGGCACGTTCGGTCCGGAGGCGGTCTACGTGCACGCCCCGCCGGTGCAGAACAGCTCGCCACTGGACGCCTTCCAGCATTTCGGCGAGGTGCGTATCGACGGAAGGTCAAGGGAACTGACCGTAGATCTGTGCGACGCCGCCGGATCCGTCCTGTTCAGCAAGAGCCTTGCGCCGGCGTCGCGGTGACACCCGGCTTCGGGGAAGCGGCGCGGGCCGCGCTGTGGTTAGCTCTTCTGCCATGAGCACGCCGCAAATTGTCTCCAACGCCGAGGAATACCTCCCCCGCGATACCGCCGATGTCGTTCGCACGGTGCGGGATTCACGCGGGCGATCGGAACGGCTGATGGTGCGCGGCGGCGAGCTGATCGACGAGGGCCTCGCGCTGCCCGCTCAGCCGACCGTGGTGTCGCTGCGCCGGATGAATCAGGTGCTCGACATCAACCTGGGCCGGCGCACCGTCCGGGTGCAGGCGGGCGCCAAACTCTCCGATATCGACCGCAGGCTCGGCGCGCACGGCCTCGGCCTGCCCGTCGTCGGCGATCACCGCGACATCACCGCGGGCGGCTTCGCCTCGGTCGGCGGCGTCAGCGCGGCCTCGCACAAACACGGCCTGTTCATCGACCAGATCGTCGATCTGGAGTATGTGGACACCGACGGGCGCATCGGCACGTGTGGGCGCACCCACCACACCGAGCGGTTCCAGCGCATCCTGGGCGCGGGCGGCCGGGCGGGCATCATCACCGCGCTCACCCTGGACGCGATCGAGATCGACAAGGAACGCACCTGGCTGACCACCGACGCCGACCGGTTCCTGGACTTCGACTCCTTCGTCGAGCACGCCTATGCGGAGATCTTGCGGCCCGGCAACGCCGAACTGCAGGTCGGCCGCTGGGTCGATACTGCGCCGCTGAAGGTGGCGCGCCCGGTCGGCACCGGCCACGTGCAGCTGGGCACCGTGCGCTTCGGGCAGTGGTCGAGCCTGTACCCCACCGCGCCAACCAGGGGACTGCGCGCCCGGCGCGAGGTCGGGTCGCGCGCGCGGAAATCGCTGGGCGCCATCGCCTCCGCCGCGCCGGGCAAGGCGGGCATGCCTGTGCGCAACGCGGCCGCGGGCGCGGTGCTGTTCGCGCCGAAGGTGCAAACCCTCCGCGATGCCGAGTATCTGGCCGATACGGCGCTCAGCTCGTCCGAGCGTGGTCCCGCCTACCGGGTGGGCATTTTCGCGCCCCTGTCGAGCTATACGTCGGTGTTCTACCGCCTCCACGATCTGTTCTCGGGCCACCGGGAACGTACCGGCTGCTTCACCGTCATCTCCGCGATGACCTACGGCGTCCGCTCGCGCTACCTGCGCGCCGAATCCGCCGCCCGCGGCCTGCCCGCCGAAGACCACGGCCTGATCACCTTCACCTGCCGCCTGCGCCCTGCCGCACTCCCGTCGGAACAGTTGCGCGACATCGTCTCCGGCATCGAGGAGATCTGCCGTTCGGAGAACTCGCTGCGGTACGAAGCCGAGTAGCGGTTCGGCCCGCACCGTCCCTCGAGGACCGCTGGTGCGCGTGCCGCCGAAAATCGCCGTGACCACCGATCGAGGCGAGCGCTAGCGTTGCGTTCATGTTCGTCGTGACCGTCACCTACACCGTTCCGCTCGCTGAAGTGGACCCCCTTCGTCCCGCTCACGGTCGCTGGCTGCAGCAACTCGTCGACGACCGGCGGCTCGTGCTGGCGGGACGCCGCGTTCCGCTGGTGGGCGGCGTCTACCTGGCCGCAGGCATGCCACGCGATCAACTCGACGCGATCCTCGCCACCGATCCGTATCTCGTCCACGGCGTCGCGACGCATGAGGTGGTCGAGTTCACGCCACTCCTCGGCGTGCCGAACGTACTCGCAGACGCCACAGCGCGTGAGGCGAATCAGTAACCGCCGACCGAATTCCCGGAAACTCCACCGATGGCAAGTCGCGTGGTCGACCCCGGAGTCTGGTACCGCCCCGGCGGTTTCGCCGGACGCGGCGGCGGCGTCGACGTCCGGGGAAGGGGCGTGGTGACCTTCGATCGCGCGACGATCACCGGAAACACCGCTTCGGACGGCGGCCGGCGACAGAGTGGTGTCCTAGGCGGCAGGCGTCACAGGCGCGAGCAAGGCGCGATGGATGTACATGACGGCTTCCTCGAGCTCGAGCAAGTCCGCTCCGGCGCGAAGGGTTCGGCGGATGGCCTCGTTGGTCGCGTCGGTCACCGCGAGGTACGCGTAATCGGGGACGGAGGGTTCGACGGGGCCTGCCGTCGCACGCCACGAACGGATGAAACCGGCGAACCAGTGCTGGCATCGTTCGAACGACTCGATCGCGCGCGGCCCGGCCACGGCGGTCTCCAGATAGAAGGCACGGGCGAACGACGGCTCGTCACGCAGCAGGGTGAGATACTCGCGGATGCCGCGGCGGAGCGCTTCGAGCGGCTCCACGGGTTCGGCCAGGATCTGTTTCATCACCTGCCGGAGATGATCGATCATCAGATCGCGGCCGGTCTCGGCTGCCGCGAGGAAGCAGGCTTCCTTGTCCGGAAAGTGCTGGTAGAAGGTCCGGCGCGAAACCTTGGCCGTCGTGGCGATATCCGCGACAGTCGCATCGAGGTAGCCGCGGCCGGCCACGACGACCGTGACGCCGAACAGCAGACGCTGACGTTGCGACCCCGTCACCAGATCGCGAGCAAGGCCGTGCGGCCCGTGCGGTAGAGCCTTCAAGGTCGGCTCCAGCAACTTCTCTCCCACCCGCACCTTCATATCAGGTGCGGGCGCCGGAGCCGGACGAACTCCGCTGCTTCGTGCATCCCATCGCACATGCGAAACGGCCCCACCGGATATCCGGTGGGGCCGTTCGGTGAGTCTTCGGCTCAGTGCTTCTCGGGACCGAGGTAGTACTCGAACACCAGCCCGGCGGCGGCGGTCAGGATGCACACGACGCCGATGCCGATCAGCCAGAACTGGAAGAACGCCAGGCCGAGCGCGGTCACCGAACCGGCGGCGGCCAGCGTGATCGGCCAGAAGCTGCCGGGCGAGAAGAAGCCGAGGTCGCCCGCACCGTCGACGATCTCGGCGTCTTCGTAGTCCTCCGGGCGCAGGTCGAGACGACGGGCGACGAACCGGAAGTAGGTCCCGATGATCAGCGACAGACCCGCGGTCAACACCATGGCCGTGGTGCCCGCCCACTCGACACCCGTACGCGACTGACCGGTGAAGAAGCCGTAGACGCACGCGATGATGATGAAGAACACCGTGAGCAGTTCGAAAATCCGCGCTTCGATCTTCATGTCAGATCAATCCTCACTTGCTCTCGGCCGAGGCCGCGCTCTTGGTGTCGCGCCTGGTGTTGAACGGCGCGGTGGACGTGGCGACCGGGGACTCCCCGATGGACTCGAGCGCCTCGGCGTTGGTCTTGCCCGCCTGGCGCGCGTCCAGGTACTTGGTGAACTTCTCCGGAGTGACCGCGCGGACCTCGAAGTTCATCATCGAGTGGAAGGTGCCGCACATCTCGGCGCAGCGGCCGACGAACGCGCCTTCCTTCTCGATCTTGGAGATCTGGAAGACGTTGTCGGAGTGGTTTTCCTTCGGGTTGGGCATCACGTCGCGCTTGAACAGGAACTCCGGCACCCAGAAGGCGTGGATCACGTCGGCGGCGGCGAGCTGGAACTCGATGACCTTGCCGGTCGGCAGCACCAGGACCGGGATCTCGTTGCTCGAGCCGATCGTCTCGACCTTGTCGTAGTGCAGGTAGGAGAGGATGTCGTTCTCCGGCTTGCCGTGCACCGGGCCCGGCTGCGGGTGGCCGTCCTTGGTCCGTTCCTTGTACCCCTCAAGCTGCTCCTGGTTCAGCGCCTCACGGGAAGCGTCGATGCCGTCGAACCGGTAGCCGTCCTTGAAGTCGACGTTGCGGTAGCCGAACTTCCAGTTCCACTGGAAGGCGGTCACGTCGACCGTGACGTCGGGGTTGTCCACCTTCTCGTGCACGTAGTTCTGCACGACCACGGTGAAGTAGAACAGCACGGCGATGATGACGAACGGAATCGCCGTGTAGGTCAGCTCCAGCGGCACGTTGTAGCCGGTCTGGCGCGGGAACTCCGGAGAGTCGGCCTTCTTGCGGTGGAACGCGATGGTCCAGAAGGTCAGACCCCAGACCAGCACGCCCATCGCCAGCGCGGCGATGACCGACCAGGTCCACAACTCCCGCATCCGGGTGGCCTGCGGCGTGACGCCGGACGGCCAGCCGAACCGCAGCCAAACAGTGTCGATCGAGCAGCCCGAGACGAGCAGCGCGGTGATCCCCAAGGACACCGCCAGCCCGGCCCGCCGAAGGATACGGCCCTGCCGACCCCGGGCGGGTCGTGCCCCGATCTCTTCGCTCGCCTTGTGCGCCACGCTCACGCCTTCCTGGTCGCCACACATTCCGACAGTGCATCGTCCGGGCTGCGATCGGCCCCGACGATACGTCCTAAGCTCGTATCAGGGCACTCCCCGGGCCGGCGCATTCGCGCACGGGTCGCCTGAGAGAGACCTGAGTACTACGCAGCGTAGACCAAACGCACCCCCCCTTTGTCGTCGGGTCGGCTTCGACACCTCACCGGGCCCGCCGGGATCATCGTCACCAGCGATTCCGTCCTGACGTGACGCGCGCGAGGCGCGGACGCCCTAGGTGCGGCATACTCGGACACTAGATTTCGTCCCCTTGCGCCCCATCCGGTGCGCGCGTATCCCGACTGTGAGAAATGAGGTTGCCGACGCCGTGTGTGGACTGCTCGGATTCCTGGCATCTGACGAGGCGGCACCTGGCACGGTGGAGCAGGTCTACGAGGCCTTGCACTGCGTGCGCCACCGCGGCCCGGACGAGCGCGGCACCTGGCACGACGACCATGTGATCTTCGGCTTCAACCGCCTGTCGATCATCGACATCGAGCACTCGCACCAGCCGCTGCGCTGGGGCCCGCCCGAGCGGCCCGACCGCTACGCGCTCACCTTCAACGGCGAGATCTACAACTACCTGGAGCTGCGCGCGGAACTCGCCGAGGCGCACGCCGCCGAGTTCCCGGACGGCAAGATCTTCCAGACCGAGGGCGACAGCGAGGCCATCGTCGCGGCGTTCCACTACTGGGGTCCGGAGGCGGTGCGGCGGCTGCGCGGCATGTTCGCCTTCGCGATCTGGGACACCGAGACCCAGGAGCTGTTCCTGGCCCGCGACCCGTTCGGTATCAAACCGCTGTTCCTGGCCACCGGGCCGGGCGGAACCGCGTTCGGCAGCGAGAAGAAGAGTCTGCTCGAACTGCTGCCCGCGCTGCGGCTGAGCGACGCGCTGGACCCGCGCGCGCTCGAGCACTACACGGTGCTGCAGTACGTGCCCGAGCCGGAGACGCTGCACAAGGACGTCCGCAGGCTGGAATCGGGCAGCTACGCCACCGTGCGGCCCGGCGCGGCGCCGGTCGTCACCCGGTACTTCACCCCGAAGTTCCCGGTGCGCCCGTTCACCCCCGGCTCGGCGGCGTCCCGCTACCGGGAGATCGCCGCGGCGCTCGAGGACTCCGTCGCCAAGCACATGCGCGCCGACGTGACGGTCGGCTCGTTCCTGTCCGGCGGCATCGACTCCACCGCGGTCGCGGCGCTGGCCATGCGGCACAACCCGAAGCTGATCACGTTCACGACCGGGTTCGAGCGCGAGGGCTACTCGGAGGTGGACGTGGCCGCCGAGAGCGCCGAGGCGATCGGCGCGCGGCACGTGGTGAAGGTGGTCTCCCCCGCCGAGTTCGCCGCGGCGATCCCGGAGATCGTCTGGTACCTCGACGACCCGGTGGCCGACCCGGCGCTGGTCCCGCTGTACTTCGTCGCCAAGGAGGCCCGCAAGCACGTCAAGGTGGTGCTCTCGGGTGAGGGTGCCGACGAGCTGTTCGGCGGGTACACCATCTACCGCGAGCCGCTGTCGCTGAAGCCGTTCGAGAAGCTGCCCCGCGGCCTGCGCAGGCTGGCGGGCAAGCTGTCGGACCGGATTCCGGACGGCACGAGGGGCAAGAGCCTGTTGCACCGCGGCTCGCTCACGCTGGAGGAGCGCTACTACGGCAACGCGCGCAGCTTCAGCGACGCCCAGCTGCGCGCCGTGCTGCGCGAGTTCCGGCCGGAATGGACCCATCAGGACGTCACCGCGCCGCTCTACGCGCAGTCGCGCGGCTGGGATCCGGTGGCCCGGATGCAGCACCTGGACCTGTTCACCTGGTTGCGCGGCGACATCCTGGTCAAGGCCGACAAGATGACCATGGCCAACTCGCTGGAACTGCGCGTGCCGTTCCTGGACTCCGAGGTGCTGAAGGCGGCCGAGGGACTGCCGTTCGACCAGAAGATCACCAAGGAGACCACGAAGTACGCGCTGCGTCAGGCGCTGGAGGGCATCGTGCCGCCACACGTGCTGCACCGCGCCAAACTCGGCTTCCCGGTCCCGCTGCGGCACTGGCTGCGCGGCACGGAACTCTACGACTGGGCGCAGCAGCAGATCGCGGAGTCGCAGACCGACCACCTGCTGAACAAGGCCGCGATCAGCGAGATGCTGGTCGCGCACCGGGCCGGGACCGCCGATCACAGCCGCAGGCTGTGGACACTGCTGGTGTTCATGGTGTGGCACGGCATCTTCGTCGAGGACCGGATCAAGCCGGAGATCCAGGAGCCGGTCTACCCGGTCTCGCTCTGACTCCGAAACGCGGGAAAGGCGCGCACCCGGCCGGCTGCGCGCCTTTCGTTCGCACGGTCTACAGCAGCGTCTTGATGTCCGCCGCGGCTTCGGGACCGTAGGCCTGGCTGAGGCGCTCGAGCGCGGACTCCTTGGTCAGCGTCCATTCCTGGGTGCCCATGGTCTCCAGCACGAGCACGGCGATCAGCGAGCCCAGCTGCGCGGAACGCTCCAGGCTCAGCCCGGCGGTGTGCGCGGTGAGGAAGCCGGCGCGGAAGGCGTCACCGACGCCGGTCGGCTCGACCTTCTCGATCTCGGGCACGACGCCGACGGTCACGTCGGTGCCGTCTCGGTCGACGATCCGCACGCCGTCGGCGCCCAGAGTGGTGACGCGGACGCCGACCTTCTGGGCGACCTCTTCCTCGGTCAGGCCGGTCTTCTGCAGCAGGAGCCCCCACTCGTACTTGTTCGTGAAGAGATACGCGGCGCCGTCGATCAGCTGCACGGACTGGTCGCCGTCCAAACGGGCCAACTGCTGCGAGGGGTCGGCGGCGAACGGGATCCCCAATTCGCGGCACTCGGCGGTGTGCCGCAGCATCGCCTCCGGGTCGTTGGCGCCGATCAGGACGAGGTCGAGTTCCCGCGTCTCGGCGAGTTCGGCGATGGAGATGTCGCGGGCCTCGCTCATCGCGCCGGGGTAGAACGACGCGAGCTGGGCCATGTCGTTGTCGGTGGTGCAGACGAAACGCGCGGTGTGCGCGCGGTCGGACACCAGCACGGTGGAGCAGTCGACCCCGTGCTTCTCCAACCAAGCGCGGTACTCGCCGAAGTCGGCGCCGACGGCTCCGATCAGCAGGGGCGTCCGATTGAGCAGGCCCATGGCATAGGCGATGTTGCCACCGACGCCTCCGCGACGGATCTGCAGATCGTCGACGAGGAAGCTCAGCGACACGTGGTCGAGCTGATCGGCCAGCAGTACGTCGGCGAACCGCCCGGGAAAACGCATGAGGTGGTCGGTCGCAATGGACGCGGAAACGGCGATGGACACGTGGCTGAGCCCCTTCAACGGTAGGCGGCAGGCGGTGCAGACCGGGACGCGAGTCCCGATCTCACCGTAGCTGATGCCGCCTCTCCGGGTCTTCAGGCCGTACTAGTTGAGCGGCACCGGATTTGCGTTCAGGTCTTGCGCAAGTGCCGCTCGGGTCCTGGGCGTTCCCGACGAGTTACCCATGTCCTTACGAGATCAGTTGTTCCGATCGAACGCGGCCGATTTCCGCGACCGCGCCGGGACGCTACTACCTCAGTTGAAGGAGTCGCCGCAGGCGCAGGAGCCGGTGGCGTTCGGGTTGTCGATGGTAAAGCCCTGCTTCTCGATGGTGTCGACGAAGTCGATCGAGGCGCCCTGCACGTACGGCGCGCTCATCCGGTCGACGGCCAGCGTGACGCCACCGAAGTCGACGGTCAGGTCGCCGTCGAGCGAGCGGTCGTCGAAGAACAGCTGGTAACGCAGGCCGGCGCAACCACCCGGCTGCACCGCGATCCGCAGCGCCAAGTCGTCGCGGCCCTCCTGGTCGAGCAGGGCCTTCGCCTTCGTGGCGGCGGCGTCGGTCAGAGTCACACCGTGGGTGGCGGTCTCGTTCTGCACAGTCATGAACTCTCCTCGAGGAACCTGTGGTCGAACCCGTGGAACAGCGCACGGGTCGTGTCGGTAAACACCACTCGGCGGGCTGCTATTCCTCCATCTTGCCACCAGCCGGTCCGCGGTGACACGCAACCTCCGTGAGCCCGCACACTCCGGGCGAATCGGACCGCATTTCTCGCCGCGCCACCCATCGAATAGCCTGGTCGGTGTGAAATTGTTCCGTCGCGGCGAGTCCAGCACCACCGACGCGACCGCCGCATCGACGGTGGTCACCAACGGTGACCCGGCCGCAAGCACCACCCGCGCGGCGGCCACGGCCACCGCGGGCAAGGGCCGTCCCACCCCGAAACGCCGTGACGCGCAAGGCAAGCGCCGCGGCCCGATAGCACCCGCTCCGCTCACCGCGAAGGAGGCCCGCGCCCGGCGCAAGGCCGCGCGGGGCACCAGAGAGGAGCGCAAGGCGGCGTCCGCGAAGCGGCGCGAGGCCGCCGCGGATCGACGGGAGCGCATGCTCGCGGGGGAGGACAAATACCTGCCGCCCCGCGACCAGGGCCCGGTCCGGGCCTTCGTCCGCGACATCGTCGACGCCCGGCGCAACCTGGTCGGCCTGTTCATGCCGATGGCGCTGGTGCTGATCTTCTCGATGTTCCTCGCGCCCGCCCTGCAGACCGTCGTCACCCTGGCCATGCTGGTGATGATGCTGTTCATGGGCATCGAGGGCGTCCTGCTCGGCCGCGTGGTGAACAACCGGGTCAGGGAGCGTTTCCCGGAGACCACCGACGGCGGTTACCGCCTCGGCTGGTACGCCTTCGTCCGCGCCTCGCAGATCCGCAAGATGCGCGCCCCGAAGCCGCGAGTAACCCCCGGCGAAGCTGTGTAGTTTTTCCGGGCCCCTGCGGCGCTGGGTGTTCGCGGCCCCCTGGTGAGCTCGAGAGCCCAGGTGTGCGGTCTTCGCCCTCGGCCCGACGAGCCATGCCGGATGCTCGGAGATCGAGGTGGTGTCCGGACGCGGCGTGCGCTGGGCCGAACTTCCCCGGTTGGTCAGCGGTGATGGGTGTTGCGGCCGAGCATCGCCGTCAGCTCGGAGTGCAGCCGCTGCGCGTCGCGGTCGTCCACATCTGAGAAGCCCGCGCGGCCGGCGCCGCGGGCGATGAGTGTGGCGAAAGCCACGATGACCGCCAGGGTGATGAGAAATGTAACCATGGCAGTAATTTTTCGGTCAGTGATTTACCGCCGAAAGTGGCGGCACTGACATTGTTCGCAAAAATACGGCCACTAGACTGGTCGTATGCTGTCGAAGGTCGCCGTGGTGCTGTCCGAAGGCATGGCCATGTTCGAATTCGGGGTCATCTGTGAGGTTTTCGGCCTCGACCGCACGGCCGACGGACTGCCCGCCTTCGATTTCCGGGTGTGCGGGGCGGAGCCGGGTGTCCCGCTGCACTTGACCAGCCCCGGCATCACCGTCACACCGGAGTACGGGCTGGAGGAACTGGCGGCGGCCGATCTGGTGGCCATCCCCGCCGCCGCGGCCGACCGTGGATTCGATCCGCGGGTCGTCGCGGCCATCCGTGACGCGGCGGCCGCCGGGGCGACCGTGCTCACCGTGTGTTCCGGAGCGTTCCTGGCCGGGGCGGCCGGGTTGCTCGACGGCCGCAAATGCACCACGCACTGGCGCTACGTGGAGAAACTCGCGGCCGAGTACCCCGGGGCAACTGTCGATCCGGACGTGCTGTTCGTCGACGAGGGTGACCTGATCACCAGCGCTGGCACCGCCGCGGGCATCGATGCCTGCCTGCACCTGGTGCGGCGCGAACTCGGCAGCGGCGTGGCCAACGCGATCGCGCGGCGGATGGTGGTCCCCCCGCAGCGCGACGGCGGGCAGCGCCAGTTCATCGAACGCCCCGTCGCGGCCTGCACCTCCGACAGCCTGATCCCCACCTTGGAGTGGATGAACGAGCACCTCGACCTGCCGCACACGGTGGAAGACCTGGCCGCCCGCGCCAACATGTCCACCCGCACCTTCGCGCGCCGATTCGCCGCCGAGACCGGAACCACCCCCGTGAAATGGCTCACCAACCAGCGCGTCCTGCTGGCCAAGCAACTGCTCGAGGAAACCGACCTCGGACTGGAGCACATCGCCGATCGCTCCGGCTTCGGCTCCGGCGCCCTCCTGCGCCACCACTTCCAGCGCCTCGTCGGCATCGCCCCCACCGAGTACCGCCGCCGCTTCGGACGCAGCTCGGACACACCCGCCTGATCGCGGAACGCCGCCACCATCTGTTCGGCCTACCGCCGCGCCCGCTCGGCACGTCTCGCCGCAGGCCGCATTCCGAAGTTCGCCCGGAGCGCGGCACGCATCGGGCGTGCATCGGGAGTCACGCGGCAATCCGCCGTTCGATTGATACCGTGCACTCGTGTCGGAAAGTCCCTCGCCCGCGGCGCCGCGCAGCATCCTCGTTCTGGGTGGCGCGCGGTCCGGGAAGTCGGCGTTCGCGGAGGACCTCGCGCTCCGGGCCGGCGGCCCGGTGCGCTATCTCGCCACCGCGGTGCCCGATCCCGCCGACCACGATTTCGCCGAGCGCATCGCCAAACATCGCGGCCGACGCCCGGCGGGCTGGTCGACCATCGAAAGCGCCGACCCGACAGCGATTCTCACCGCGTTCATGCCCACGCCGCCCGACGTGACCCTGATCGACGACATCGGCACCTGGCTGACCGCCCGCATCGACGCGCGCGAGGCTTGGGAGGCTCCGCGCGGCACGGTCTCCCCCGACACCGACGCACTGGTCGCGGCCGTCGCCGCCTACACCGGTGATCTCGTGATCGTCAGCCCGGAGGTAGGCATGGGCGTCGTCCCGGCCACGCGTTCGGGCCGCCTCTTCCGCGACGAGATCGGCACCCTCAACCAGCGCTTGGCCCAGGTCTGCGACGAGGCATTCCTAGTCGTGGCGGGCCTCCCCCTCCGTCTCAAGTAGCCCGCGCGACTACGAGCGACGAGCGGCGGTGAACCGCGCGGATCGGTCGCACCGCCCACCGCCGGCGATCAGGTCACGGACCCACGGCACGAAGGGGCAATGGCAAGATTGGGCGGCGTAGTCGGCTGACCCGCCATGACCGAAAGGCTCGATAGTGACGCACGGATTCGGACCGGTAGCGCCTCCGGACACACAGTTTCGTGCGGCGGCCGAGCAACGGCAGGCGCAACTGACCAAACCCGCTGGTGCACTGGGCCGATTGGAGGAACTCGGCAACTGGGTGGCGGCCTGCCAGGGCACGTGCCCGCCGAAGCAGTTCGAGCGCGCCAGGGTCGTGGTCTTCGCCGGGGATCACGGCGTCGCGCGGCACGGGGTGTCGGCGTATCCGAGTGAGGTCACCGCGCAGATGGTCGCGAACTTCCTGGGTGGCGGCGCCGCGGTGAACGCGCTGGCGGCGGTGGCGGGCGCGACGGTACGGGTGGCGGACATCTCCGTCGACGCCGACACCGATCCGCAGGTGTCCGAGCACAAGGTGCGCCGCTCCAGCGGGGCGATCGATCGCGAGGACGCGCTCACCGCCGAGGAGGTGCGAGCGGCGATCGAAGCAGGCCGTGCCATCGCCGACGAGGAGATCGACGCGGGCGCCGACCTGCTGATCGCTGGTGACATGGGCATCGGCAACACCACTCCGGCCACCGTGCTCGTCGCGAGCCTGACCGATACCGAGCCGGTCGCGGCGGTCGGGCGCGGCACCGGCGTCGACGACGCCGGATGGATCCGCAAGGTCGCCGCGATCCGCGACGCGATGCGCCGTGCCCGCCCGGTGGTGAAGGACCCGGTCGAACTCCTCCGCGTGGCCGCTGGCGCCGACTTCGCCGCGATTGCGGCGTTCCTCGCACAGGCCGCCACCCGTCGGACCCCCGTCGTCCTGGACGGCGTCGTCGTCACGGCCGCGGCGATGGTCGCCGAGGACCTCGCCGCGGGCGCGAGCGCCTGGTGGCTGGCCGGTCACCGCTCCACCGAACCGGCACACGACCTCGCGCTGCGGCACCTGCGCCTGGACCCTCTGCTCGACCTGGCCATGCGCCTCGGCGAAGGCTCCGGCGCCTTGACCGCGCTTCCGATCCTCCGCTCGGCGGTGGCCGCTCTCGCGGAGATGTCCACCTTCGCCGAAGCGGGCGTCAGCACCTCCGACGCCGAACCGGCGAGCGCCCCGCCGAACCTGCGCAAGTGAAGTCCGCCCTGCCGCGCGGCCGCCACCTGCCTACCACTCGGCGCGGCTGCCGTGACCTCGTTCCCGGACCGTTCGGGGCTTCGAGCGGCGATCCGCAGGCGTCGGCAGTCCGCCCGCGGCACCCGGTCCCCAGGGAAGCGCCGCCCGTCCGCGGAGGACCGGCGTGAACGGGGTTCGGCTGGCGATTTCCTGGCTCACGGTGCTCCCGGTGCGCGAGCCGGATGCCGTGGACCGCGCGGCGGCGGGGCGGGCGATCCTGCTGGCGCCGCTGGTCGGCGCCCTGCTCGGGGCCGGGGCGGCGGGCCTGCTCTGGGCGCTGACCGTGGCCGGGGCGAGCGCCGCGCTGGCCGGGCTGCTGGTGGTCGGCGCGCTGGCGTTGATCACCAGGGGTATGCATCTCGACGGCCTGGCCGACACCTTGGACGGGCTCGGCAGCTATGGGCCGCCGGAGCGGGCCAGGCAGATCATGAAGAGCGGCGGGGCCGGACCATTCGGTGTCGCCGGGCTGACGTTCGTCATCGGCATACAGGCGTTCTCGTTCGCGTCCCTGGCCGATTCGGGCCGGTGGTTCGCCGCCGCTCTCGCCGTGGTGACCGGCCGCGTCGCGATACCCCTCGCCTGCCGGGGCGTCCCGGCCGCGCCGGGCACCGGGTTCGGTGTTCTGGTGGCCGGCACGCAATCGGCCGCCGCCGCGGTCGCGTGGCCGGTGACCGCGGCGGCTCTCGCCGTGTTCGCCGTCCCGGGCCGCCCGTGGCTCGGCCCACTGGCCGTGACGCTCGGACTGGCCGCGTCGACGGTTCTGGTCCGGCACTGCGCGCGCCGTTTCGGCGGGCTCTCCGGTGACGTCCTCGGCGCCGCGGTCGAGACCACGGTGGCCCTCACCGCGGCCGTGCTGTCCCTCACGATCCAGCCCGGCTGACCGTCCCCTGCGAGCCTTTGGGGGCGAGAGTCTGGGTCACTGGAATTTTTCCGGCGGTGGCGCGCGGATCGTCTGGGTCGGGCAATAAGGTGGGCGGTATGTCTTCTGAGCGCCTGTACTTTCGCCAGCTGTTGTCGGGACGCGACTACGCCGTGGGCGATCCGATCGCGACGCAGATGCGCAACTTCGCGTATCTGATCGGCGATCGGGAAACGGGCGACTGCGTGGTGATCGATCCGGCCTACGCCGCGGGTGATCTGGTGGACATCGCCGAGGGCGACGGCCTGCGGCTGAGCGGGGTGCTCGCCACCCACCACCACCCCGATCACGTGGGCGGCACGATGCTCGGCTTCACCCTGCGCGGGGTGCGCGAGCTGCTCGAAAAGACAAGCGTCCCAGTGCATGTCAACGCCAAAGAGCTGCCGTGGGTGGCCAACGTCACCGGGATCGCCGAGAGCGAACTCACCGGCCACGAGCACGGCGACAAGGTCACCGTCGGAGCCTTCGACATCGAGTTACTACACACGCCCGGCCACACGCCCGGCAGTCAGTGCTTCCTGTTCGACAACCGCCTCATCGCGGGCGACACCCTGTTCGTCGACGGCTGTGGCCGCACCGATTTCCCCGGCGGCGATTCGGACGAAATGTTCCGCAGCCTGCGCTACCTGGCCGGACTCGCCGGCGACCCGGTCGTCTATCCGGGCCACTGGTACTCGCAGGAACCCAGCGCCGCGCTGTCCACTGTCCGGGACAAAAACTACGTCATGCGCCCGCAGACGCTGGAGCAGTGGCACATGCTGATGCCGGGCTGAGTCACATCCGCCGCATCCACCCGTGCTTGTCGGCGAAGGTGCCGCGCTGGATGCCGGTGAGGGTGTCGCGCAGGGCCATGGTGACCGCGCCGGGCTCGCCACCGCCGATGGTGAATTCGCCCGCACCGGAGCGAACCCAGCCGACCGGCGTGATCACCGCGGCGGTGCCGCACGCGAAAACTTCGGTGATTTCACCGGATTCGGCGCCCTTGCGCCATTCCTCGACGGAGATCTTGCGCTCCTCGACCGGGAAGCCGGAGTCGGCGGCGAGGGTGAGCAGCGAGTCGCGGGTGATGCCAGGCAACAGCGAGCCGGACAGTTCCGGGGTCACCAGCCGCGCGTCGGAGCCGGAACCGAAGACGAAGAACAGGTTGTTGGTACCCATCTCCTCGACGTAGCGGCGCTCACACGCGTCCAGCCACACCACCTGGTCGCAGCCCTTGGCCGACGCCTCGGCCTGGGCCAGCAGCGAAGCCGCGTAGTTGCCCGCCACCTTCGCCTCGCCGGTGCCGCCCGGCGCGGCGCGCACGTATTCGGTGGACAGCCAGACCCGCACCGGCTTGACGCCACGCGGGAAGTACGCTCCCGCCGGGGAACCGAGCAGCAGGTACTTGTACGCCGCGGCGGGCTTCACGCCGAGTCCGGCCTCGGTCGCGAACATGAACGGCCGCAGGTACAGCGATTCCTCGCCGCCCGCCGCGGGCACCCAGTCGCGGTCCACCTCGAGCAATTGGCGCACCGACTCGATGAACAGCTCGTCGGGCAGCTCGGCCATCGCCATCCGGCGAGACGACCGGCGGAAACGCGCGGCGTTGGCGTCGATGCGGAAGCAGGAGACGCTGCCGTCACCGTGCCGGTAGGCCTTGAGTCCCTCGAAGATGGCCTGGCCGTAATGGAACACCATGGTCGCGGGGTCCAGCGCCAGCGGCCCGTACGGCTCCACCCGCGCGTTCGTCCACGTGCCGCCGACGTAATCGATCGAGACCATGTGATCGGTGAAGTACCGCCCGAACCCCGGCTCCGCCAGTACCTCTTGTCGCCGCTGCGCCGGAAGCGGCGCGGGGTGCGGAATACGGGTGAACTGTGCGGCAGCGGTCATGGCGACGATCCTATCCGGCCCGATTCCGGCCATTTCGCCATGGTCCACACCCCTCCGCGCAGTGCCGCCCGCAGCCGATCGCCCGTGCGTCCGGAAGAAGGACGGGTCACTTGGTGCTGGTCCGCACGAACGGCGGCCGCACGATTTCACAGCGCACGCGGCGGCCGCGCACGTCGACCTCGACCTCGGCGCCGGGTTGCATGTCCGCCGCGGTGTCGAGCAATGCCAGCGCGATGCCGACCTTGAGGGTGGGCGAGAAGGTGCCGGAAGTGGTTTCGCCGACGGGCTCGCCATCACGCAGCACGGTCTGTCCTTGCCGGAGCACACCCCGGTCGAGTGCCTTCAGCCCCAGCAGGATTCGGCGCGGACCGGCCGACTTCTCCTGCTCCAGAGCGGCCTTCCCCCAGAACTCCGGCTTCTGCCAGCCGACCGCCCACCCGCAGCGCGCCTGCACCGGGGAGATGTCCAGGGAGAGTTCGTGCCCGTGCAGCGGATACCCCATCTCCGTACGCAGGGTGTCGCGGGCCCCGAGCCCGGCCACCTGGCCCTCGGCGGCGCGCACCCGCTCGACCAAGGCGCGGAACAGCGATTCGGCGTCGGCCCAGCGCGGCAGCAATTCGTAGCCGTGCTCGCCGGTGTATCCGGTGCGGCAGACCCGGACGGGACGGCCGTCCCACTCGGCGTCGGCGTAGGCCATGTACTCGAGGTCGGTGGGCAGCCCGAGCGCGCTCAGCACCTCGCCGGAGCGCGGGCCCTGCACCGCGAACACGGCGTAGTCGCGATGCTCGTCGGTCACCGTGACGCCCTCGGGCGCGACCTTGCTCAGTTCCGCGACGACCGCCGCGGTGTTGGCGGCGTTCGGCACCAGGAAGATCTCCTCGTCGCCGACGTAGTAGGCGATCAGGTCGTCGATCACTCCGCCGTCCGGGGCACAGCACAGTGTGTACTGCGCCTTGCCCGCCCGGATCCGGCCGAGATCGTTGGTCAGGGCCGAGTTCACGAACGCCGCCGCGCCCTGGCCGCGCACCGTCGCCTTGCCGAGATGGCTGACGTCGAACAGCCCCACCGTCGTGCGAACCGCTTGGTGCTCGGTCACCGTGCCCGCATAGGACACCGGCATCTCCCAGCCGCCGAACGGCGCGAAGGTCGCCCCCAGCTCGACGTGCACGGCGTGGATGGGTCCTTGCAGCAGGTTCGTCTCGGTCACCAGCCGAGCTTATCCGGGACCAGGGCGTCCAACGCTCGCACGCGCTGACGCCGGAACCACATCGGGATGAGCGTCGGGCCGTTCTGCGGCAAAGTGTGCGTCGTTCCGGTCGGCGCGAATCCGCAGCGGCTGTAGAGCCGAGCGGATCGTTCGGTGCTGGCTTCCAGGAACGCCGGGACGTCCGCTTCGGACGCCGCCTTCAAGCGATCGGCGAGAATCGCCGCTCCGGCTCCCTTTCCGCGATGCTCCGGCACCGTGACGATCATCTGCAGGTACCGATGTGGGAACTCCCGGGGGTGTTCGCGGGCGAGCAGGTCGGTGACGATCACCAGCCGCTGCGCCACGCGCAGATCGGGAGCCTGCTCGAGCATGGTCCGCGCCTCGGCGGCTTCGTCGGCGAACCGTTCGACCGAGGTGACGTGCTGCCAGATCGACATCGACCAGATCTCCTCGCCCGCGCCCGCGACCCAGATCTCGTCGTCGCGCAACGCTCGATCGACCAGACCGGGCACGAACGAGGTACGGAAACCCGTATCGGGCTGTCCTTCGAGCACCCACGCGGTCACCACCTCGTCCGCGCTGGCGATGCCGAACGCCTCGATCAGCGCGTCACGGTCCTGGACGCGCGCCTGGCGAGCGGTGATCTCCATCCGCCTCCCCTTTCCCTGCGAACACCGTGTTCACGCATGAATCTAGGCAGGTCGAAGCCGTATCACTACTATTTCGTCACACCTGTTCGTGTGTCGAAACGGAAACCGGATGACCTGCGCGATCTGCCACGACGAACTCGCCCAGCCGAGCCGGGGCCGACGGCGCAAGTACTGCTCGCGCTCCTGCCAGGCCCGCGCCTATCGCGCCCGCCGCGCGGCGATTCCGGTGCGCCGCCCCACCCGTCCGGCGCGGCTCACCACCGTCGGCATCGCACGCGCGGCGGTGGAGCTGGCCGACCGCGACGGACTCGACGGACTCACCATGCGCCGCTTGGCCGGCGCGCTCGGCGTGGCGACCGCCACCCTCTACCGCCACTTCCCCGACCGCGAGGCGCTCCTGGCGAGCATGGCGGAGCTGGCGCTCGACGAGATCCCGCCACCCGGGACGGAGTGCACCGGCTGGCGTCCCCGGCTACGGCACG
The DNA here is from genome assembly GCF_053603155.1 of Nocardia sp. NPDC004260. Lineage (NCBI taxonomy): Bacteria > Bacillati > Actinomycetota > Actinomycetes > Mycobacteriales > Nocardiaceae > Nocardia > Nocardia sp. NPDC004260. The sequence continues at coordinate 26,486 of NZ_JBSGEZ010000044.1, forward strand.
AGGCGCACGAGGAGTGGCGTCTCTACCGCAGGCATCCGTGGATGCTGCCGCTGCTGGCGCGCGTCCGTCCGCCGCTGGGCCCGGCGCTGCTGGACGTCCTGGAGCGCAACTTCGCCGCCCTCGACCATCCCGGCCTGACCCGGCAGACCGGATTCGCGACCTACCTCGCCCTGTCGGGCCTGGTCCAAGGGCTCGCGCTGTTGTGGAGTTCCGAGCGCGCCGACCGCCTCGGCGATCCGCGCGACGCCGCCGACCCGGCCGCGCCGCGCGAACTCGCCGAACTGCTCGACCCGGCGCTGCGCCCCGTCCTGCACCGTTACTTCACCGACCTCGACTCCACCTTCGAGATGGACTTCGACGACCTGCTCGCGACCGCGGTGGAACTCCTGCTCGACGGCGTCGCGGTGCGCCATCCGGAACGAAGCGAATAGCCTGTGCCAATGACCGCTGTTGCAGATCGCTCGCTCGGACCGGAACTGGCACGCACCGAGACCATCGGCGCGGACACCGATGTGCTCGTCATCGGGTTGACCTCCTCGGAGGACGGTCCCGCCATCGTGCCCGAGGACCTGTTCGGCGACGTGCTCACCGCCGACGTGCGCGCGGAACTGCTCGATCAGCTCGGCGCGGTGGGCGCCAAGGGCAAAGCCGAGGAGCTGACCCGCATCCCGGCGCCGGTCGGGCTGGACGGCGTGAGCAGCGTCCTGGCCGTCGGCCTTGGCTCCGCCGAGAAGCTCGACGCCGAGCAGATCCGCCGTTCGGCCGGTGTGGCCGCCCGCTCGCTGTCCGGCACCGAACTGGCGGTGACCACGCTGTCCGGACTGGATATCGCCGCCGCCGCCGAGGGCTTCTACCTGGGCGCCTACTCGTTCACGCCGTTCCGCTCGGACAAGTCGGCGCCCAAGCCGGACGAGCGGCCCGTGGCCCGCGTCGAGCTGCTCGTGCCCGAGCCGGGATTCGGCGAAGAAGCCTTGTTCCGCGCGCAGGTCACCGCCGAGGCCGTCGCCACCGCACGGGATTTCGTGAACACCCCGCCCAGCCACCTGTTCCCGGCCGAGTTCGCCTCCCGCGCTCAGGAACTCGCCGAGGCCGCGGGCCTCACCGTGGAGGTGCTCGACGAGAAAGCGCTGGAAGCGGGCGGTTACGGCGGCGTGCTCGGCGTGGGCAAGGGTTCCTCGCGCCCGCCGCGCCTGATCCGGATCACCTACGCGGGCGGCCCGAAGAAGGTGGCGCTGGTCGGTAAGGGCATCACCTTCGACACCGGCGGAATCTCCATCAAGCCCGCGCAGAACATGGAGAACATGACCTCCGACATGGCGGGCGCCGCCGCCGTGATCGCCACGACGCTGCTGGCCGCGCGGCTGAGCCTGCCGATCACCGTCACCGCGACGGTGCCGATGGCGGAGAACATGCCGTCGGCCACCGCGCAGCGCCCCGGCGACGTGCTCACCCAATACGGCGGTACCACCGTCGAGGTGCTCAACACCGACGCCGAGGGCCGGTTGATCCTCGCCGACGCGATCGTGCGCGCGAGCGAGGACGACCCGGAATACCTGATCGACGTGGCCACCCTGACCGGGGCGCAGATGGTCGCGCTCGGCACCCGCACGCCCGGCGTGATGGGCACCGACGAGTTCCGGGACCGGGTGGCCCGCATCTCCCGCGAGGTCGGGGAGAACGGCTGGGCCATGCCGCTTCCCGCCGAACTGCGCGGCGACCTGAACTCCAAGATCGCCGACCTGGCCAATGTCGCGCCGCACCGCTGGGGCGGCATGCTCTCGGCCGGGCTGTTCCTCAAGGAGTTCGTCCCGGAGAACGTGCAGTGGGCCCACCTCGACGTGGCAGGCCCGGCCTACAACACCGGCGGCCCGTTCGGCTACATCGGCAAGGGCGGCACCGGCGTGCCGGTCCGCACGCTGATCGCCGTGCTCCAGGACATCGCCGGGGAGTGAGCGCGACGCGCGTCGTCCGGGGCGGCTCCCGGACGGCGCGCGCAGGGCACCCGGTTCGCCGCGTCACGTGTTCCATGCCTCCCCGACCGACATTCCGGCGGGTCCGGCTCGCGTCACTGACGACAAGCGAGACGGCTCCGCGGCACCCCCACGGGTCCGGCAGGAATCGGGCGCAACGGACAATTCAGCGACTCAGAGGTCGTACAGGTCCCGCTCCATCTCGCGCTGCCGCTCCATCCTCTTACGCGCGTCGTAGTCACGCATGCGTTGCGGATATCCGGTCTTGCGGACGTCGTAGACGGGGATGTGCAAATCCTTGGCAAGCCGTTGCGCCCCGCGCTCGCCGACGATCCGGCGCGTCCATTCACCATCCGCGGCAATAAGGACAACTGTGACATCTGTCACCGTGGTCTTCGGTTCGATGTAGCCTTCGACGCCCACATGCGTGCGCACCCAGTCGGCCAGATGCCGAGCGTCCGGCCCGGACACCGAACCCCCACGTGAAGTGCCGCCACCCCGGGCGGCGCCGCCGCGGAAACGATCCAGCAAACCCAACGACGCCGACCTCCTTTTCCTGCACCGGAGAATGTTCACCGCCGGTCTTCCCATACTGCCAGCTCCGCGCAGTACGCCGCCCTGTGCTACATGGCTTGCGCGCGAGTGCAAGGATGGACCGCGGTACAAGAACCACACGGATCTCCGGTGCCACGCACAATGATCGGTGGCTTCCGGACTCCCGTCGCGACCCGCGGCGGGCGTCCGCAGCGAGATCAACTGTTGTAGAACCCCGTCGAGCAGTCAGAGGAGTCAACGGACATGGCCTTCTCCGTCCAGATGCCCGCTCTTGGTGAGAGCGTCACCGAGGGAACGGTGACCAGGTGGCTGAAGCAGGAAGGAGACACGGTCGAGGTCGACGAGCCGCTGCTCGAAGTCTCCACCGACAAGGTCGACACCGAAATCCCGTCCCCCGCGGCGGGTGTGCTGTCGAAGATCGTCGCGAACGAAGACGACGTGGTCGAGGTCGGCGGCGAGCTCGGCGTGATCAGCGAGCCCGGTGAGGCGGCTTCTTCCGCGCCCGCGCCCGCTCCCGAAGCCGCGGCGCCCGCGCAGGAGACCCCCGTCCCTTCGGAGGAAGCGCCCGCCGCCGAGCCCCAGCCCGCCGAGCAACCCGCGCCCGCCGCCCAGGCCGCGCCCGCGTCGTCCGGTGACGGCACGCCGGTGAAGATGCCGGAACTCGGCGAGTCGGTCACCGAGGGCACCGTCACCCGCTGGCTGAAGTCGGTCGGTGACGAAGTCGCCGTCGACGAGCCGCTGCTCGAGGTCTCCACCGACAAGGTCGACACCGAGATCCCCTCGCCCGTCGCGGGCACCCTGCTGGAGATCTCCGCCCAGGAAGACGACATCGTGCCCGTCGGTGGGCAGCTCGGCGTCATCGGCAGCGGAGCACCGGCGGCCGCCGCCCCGGCTCCCGCGCCCGCCCCGGCACCTGCTCCGAAGCCCGAACCGGCCCCGAAGCCCGAACCGGCTCCGGTCGCCGCCGCTCCGGCTCCCGCGCCCACCCCGGCTCCCACTCCGGCTCCGGCTCCGGCTCCCAAGCCCGAACCGGCTCCCGCGCCCGCCGCCGCGGCGGCCGCCGAATCCTCCAACGGCGCAACTCCGTACGTCACTCCGCTGGTCCGCAAGCTGGCCGACGAGCACAACGTCGACCTCGCCGCGATCACCGGTTCCGGTGTCGGGGGCCGCATTCGCAAGCAGGATGTGCTCGCCGCCGCCGAGGCCAAGAAGGCCCCGGCTCCGGCCGCCGCTCCGGCCGCGTCAGCTCCGGCCGCGCAGGCGCCCGCCGCGCCCGCCGCCGCCCGTTCCCAGCTGGCCCACCTGGTCGGCACGGTGCAGAAGGCCAACCGCATCCGCCAGATCACCGCGACCAAGACCCGCGAGTCGCTGCAGACCACCGCGCAGTTGACCCAGGTGCACGAGGCCGACGTCACCAAGATCGCGGCGCTGCGCAATCAGGCCAAGGCGGCGTTCAAGGAGCGCGAAGGCGTCAACCTGACGTTCCTGCCCTTCTTCGCCAAGGCCGTGGTCGAGGCGCTCGGCGTGCACCCGAACGTCAACGCCAGCTACGACGAGTCCACCAAGGAGATCACCTACCACGCCTCGGTGCACCTCGGCATCGCCGTCGACACCGAGCAGGGCCTGCTGTCCCCGGTGATCCACAACGCCAGCGACCTGTCGCTGGCCGGGCTGGCGCGCGCCATCGCCGACATCGCCAACCGGGCCCGCAACGGCGGACTCAAGCCCGACGAGCTGGCCGGCGGCACCTTCACGATCACCAACATCGGTAGCCAGGGCGCGCTGTTCGACACCCCGATCCTGGTTCCGCCGCAGGCGGCCATGCTGGGCACGGGCGCGATCGTCAAGCGTCCGGTCGTCGTGACCGACGAGACCGGCAACGAGTCCATCGGCGTCCGCTCGATGTGCTACCTGCCGCTCACCTACGACCACCGCCTGATCGACGGCGCCGACGCCGGGCGCTTCCTGACCACGATCCGTCACCGGCTCGAGGAAGCGGCGTTCGAGGCCGATCTCGGCCTGTGAGGAAGGTCCCGCGGCACGTATGAAGGTCGTGATCGCCGGCTCGTCCGGGTTGATCGGGACGGCGCTCGTCGCGGCTCTGCGCCGCGACGGGCACGAAGTCGCCAGGCTGGTGCGCAGGAAAACCGCGGGTCCGGACGAATTCGCCTGGAACCCGGCCCGCGCCCAGCTGGACGAGCGGGCGCTTCGCGGCGCCGACGCCGTGGTCAACCTGTGCGGCGCGGGCGTCGGACGGCGCCGTTGGAACGGCAGCTTCAAACAAGAGCTGCGAGACAGCCGGATCACGCCCACCGACGTGCTGGCCGGGGCGGTGGCCGACGCGGGTGTCCCCGTGCTGCTCAACGCCAGCGGCATGCACTACTACGGCGGCGCGACCGGCGATCGGGTGGTGGACGAGTCATCGCCCGCCGGTTCCGGATTCCTGGCCGCGCTGTGCCGTGACTGGGAGAAGGCGACCGAACCCGCCACGGCGGCGGGGGCGCGCACCGTGCTGTTGCGCAGCGCCGTGGTGCTGTCCCGGGCCGGTGGCCTGCTCGGCATGCTGCACCCGCTGTACGCGGTCGGCTTGGGCGGGCGGCTCGGCAACGGTCGCCAGTACACGCCGTGGATCTCGATGGCCGACGAGATCGGCGCGATCGTCTTCGCGCTCACCCATGACGCGGTGTCCGGTCCGATCAACGTGGTCGGTCCCGCACCGGTCACCAACGCCGAGTTCAGCCGGGCGCTCGGCCGGGCGCTGCATCGCCCGACTCCGCTCGTCATCCCGGCATTCGCGCTGCACGCGCTCGTCGGCGAGATGGCGCAGGAGGCGATCCTGCACGGCCCGAGGGCCATTCCCACCGCGCTCGAGGAAGCGGGCTACCAGTTCCACCATCCCACCATCGGCGCCGCGCTCGCGGCCGCGGTGGGACGACCCGGAGATGTTCGATGACCGACCGACTCGACACCAGGCCCGCCACCGTCATCCGCGACGCCACCACCGACGATCTTCCGGCGATCCTCGACATCCACAACGCGAATATCGCCACGTCCACCGCGATCTGGGACACCGAGCGCGTCGGCTTGGACGAACGCCTCGGCTGGTTCCGGGCCCGCACCGGCGCGGGCCTGCCCGTGCTGGTCGCCGAGATCGGCGGGGAGCTGGCCGGTTACGCGAGCTACGGGCCTTGGCGCGCCAAATCGGGATACCGCTACACCGTCGAGAACTCCGTGTACGTCGACGAACGCTTCCAGCGTCGCGGCATCGCCACCGCCCTGCTCACCGACCTGATCGACCGTGCGCGCCGCGCGGCCGCCGTGCACGCCATGATCGCCGCCATCGAATCCTCCAACACCGGTTCGATCGTGCTGCACCAACGCTTCGGCTTCCGCACCGTCGGTGTGCTACCCGAGGTGGGCCACAAATTCGGCCGCTGGATGGATCTGACCCTCATGCAGCTGACCTTGCCGGTCAAGGTCGACTGATTCCTGGCTCCCTCGAGGGACCGCGATATGCGGCACAGGCTTTCGCTGAGCCCGCCATATGGACGGCAGGGCTACCGGCCGGGGGTGTGACCGGGCCGTGCGGCTCCCGAGCGAATCCAGATCGTCCCCGCCGCTCCGCGATGCCGTAGCCGAACATCGCAACCTTCCAGCTCTCCCCCTGGCAACCTCGCTCCGGCTGTGGGGGTTCCCACATCGTGGTGCTGGAATCGGTCGGCCCCGTGGGCGTACCGTCGTCGCTGTGATCAACCCGCGCACCACCCGGTCCGCCCGATTCGATACGACCCCGATCGTGGTCGAGGATCTCGGACTCATCGACTACCACGCCGCCTGGGACCTGCAACGCGGCATCGCCGAGCAGCGCGCCGACGGCAACGGATCCGATCATCTGCTGCTGCTCGAACACCCGTCGGTGTACACCGCGGGCCGCCGCACCGAGGCCGACGACCTGCCCATCGACGGCAGTCCGGTGGTGCAGGTCGACCGCGGCGGCAAGATCACCTGGCACGGTCCCGGCCAACTGGTCGGCTACCCCATCGTGCGGCTCGCCGAGCCGGTCGACGTCGTCGACTACGTGCGCCGCCTCGAGGAGGCGTTGATCACCGTGTGCACCGGCCTCGGCCTGATCTGTGGCCGCGTCGAGGGCCGCTCGGGCGTCTGGCTGCCCGCCACCGAGTTGTACGCCGAACGCAAGATCGCCGCGATCGGGGTGCGCGTGCAGCGTGGCGTGGCCCTGCACGGCGTCTCGTTCAACTGCAACGCCGCCATGGACGGCTTCCAGGCCATCGTGCCCTGCGGCATCCGCGACGCTGGCGTCACCACGTTGACCCGCGAACTCGGTCGAGAAGTGACCGTCGCCGAGATCAAGCCGCTGGTGGCCGACGCCATCGTCCGCGCGCTCGACGGCGACCTGCCGGTCGGCGAGCACGATATCTCCCGCGTCACTCCTGGTGACACCACCCCGCGTACCACGAACGCGACGGCGTAAGGTCGATCAAGTGACCTCAGTCGATACCCCGACACCACACAGCGCGTCCGCACCCAACGGCCGCAAGCTCTTGCGCATCGAAGCCCGCAACGCGGAAACCCCCATCGAGCGCAAACCCAAGTGGATTCGCACCCGCGCCACCATGGGGCCCGAGTACTCCGAACTCAAGGGTTTGGTGAAGCGCGAAGGCCTGCACACTGTTTGCGAGGAAGCGGGCTGCCCCAACATCTTCGAATGCTGGGAAGACCGCGAGGCCACCTTCCTGATCGGCGGCGAACAGTGCACGCGCCGCTGTGATTTCTGCCAGATCGACACCGGCAAGCCCGCCGCCCTGGATCGCGACGAGCCCCGCCGCGTCGCCGAGAGCGTCCAGGCCATGGGCCTGCGCTACTCGACCATCACCGGCGTCGCCCGCGACGACCTGGAAGACGGCGGCGCCTGGCTCTACGCCGAAACCGTCCGCGCCATCAAGCGTCTGAACCCGCACACGGGCGTGGAACTGCTGATCCCCGACTTCAACGCGAACCCCGACCAGCTCGCCGAGGTCTTCTCCGCGCGCCCGGAAGTGCTGGCGCACAACCTCGAAACGGTCCCGCGCATCTTCAAGCGCATCCGCCCGGCCTTCCGCTACGAGCGCTCCCTCGCGGTCCTGACCGCCGCCCGTGAAGCCGGTCTGGTCACCAAGTCGAACCTCATCCTCGGCATGGGCGAAACCCCCGAGGAAGTCACCCAGGCCATGCGCGACCTGCACGAGGCAGGCTGCGACATCCTCACCATCACCCAGTACCTGCGCCCCTCCCCTCGCCACCACCCCGTCGACCGCTGGGTGAAGCCGGAGGAGTTCGTCGAGCACTCCAAGACAGCCGAGGGGCTCGGCTTCGCAGGCGTCATGGCAGGCCCCCTGGTCCGTTCCTCCTACCGGGCCGGGCGGCTCTACGCCCAGGCGATGGCCCACCATGGCCGCGAAATCGCCCCGGAAATGGCGCACCTCGCCGAAGAAGGCACCGCCTCCCAGGAAGCCAGCTCGGTACTGGCCCGCTTCGGCAACTGACCGGTTCTGGCAATTTCTGTCTCACACACGTCGAGCCGCGTGCGCGGGTTGAAGCACGTTTTTGACGTGCAGCGGCCGCGCGTTCCGGTGTCGGATGGACGCAGGATCCCTTCTGCAAGTCGTCGCTTGATGCCCAACGAAGCTGAAAAGTACAACAGCGACATCTTTATTATACTTTCACTACGCTAAAGTATAATGAACTCGCAGACTGTGTACGTTTCTCCGGCGAAGGGAGGTTTCATGGGCTGGCCACCCCATCGCTTCGAGACCCGCCCATGGAACCCACGACACCGGCAGGGCTCACGGGCCGACCGCACTCTAGCCGAGATCGAAGTTTCGATTCCGCCCCGGATCGCCGACCTTCCATACGCACCCGCAGGCCGCGTCGCACGAGCACACGAAGACGCGATCATCGCGATAGTGCGACTCGAGGCGGGCTTCGGTCAGCACCTGGCTCCGCTGGCGGACTTCCTGATGCGAAGCGAGTCCGTGGCTTCTTCGAAGATCGAGCACATTGATGCGGGCTGGCGGGCCTTCGGCAAAGCGGTTGCCGGCGGAAAGGCCAGCGACGAGGCCAAGGCACAACTGGCTGCGGTCCGCACGCTGGCAGCACTCGTCGCCGCAGCCTCCGAGGGGCCGATCCGCCTCGAGTCCATCCTCGAAGCACACCGACTGCTGATGGCTCCCGACTACTACACGGCCCGAGACTCGGGCACACTGCGAACCGTCCAGAACTGGATCGGCGGCAGCGACTACACCCCGATCGACTCGTTGTTCGTGCCGCCCCCACCAGAACTGGTCGCCGAACTGATGGACGACCTCATCCTCTTCCTCGACCGCAGCGACTTGCCGATTCTCGCGCAGGCCGCCATCGCGCACGCGCAATTCGAATCGATTCATCCGTTCACCGACGGCAACGGCCGGATCGGGCGCGCTCTCATCAGCGCCGTCCTGAGGCGGCGCGGCCTCACCCAGCGGGTCACGGTCCCATTGGCGTCGGCAATGCTCGCGAACACAGAGCGCTACTTCGGGCAGCTCAATGGTTACCGCGAAGGCGGTGTCGACCAATTCGTGGAGTACATGGCAATCGCGACGATTCATTCGTGCGAGGCAGCACACGAATCCGCCCGCGCCCTCGCCGAGCTTCCCGCGCGGTGGCGCGCCATCGCCAAGCCCCGAGCCAACTCGGCGGATGAAGCGGTACTCGCCGCGTTGCTCGACACGCCGATTCTCAATGCCGATGCCGCACAGGCGATTACCGGAACCACCGAAGCCAGCGTCTACCGAGCTCTTGGCAGATTGACCGACGCTGGCATCCTGGAGGTCTTGTCGGAGAACAAACGTCACCGGATCTGGGCCGCATCCGACGTGTTGGCCGAACTGGACGCGCTCAGCGCAGCCATCGGACGGCGAAGCCAAGTAACTGGCTGACGCTATATCGATGTCGGCTCCGATCCGCTTCTATTCGATCTTGGGGAGAACTCGCCGCTGGCAATGCATTGGAGGCCAGAGGATCTCGTTCGAGCATGCGAGTGGATCTCGACCCGAATCGGTCTGTTCGGCCCCGGGCGGACGCCCGGATAATCTGCGTCCAGGACTCGAGGATGCCGAGCGATGCGAACGGAATCGACTCATCGGACGTGCGGAACTTTTCGCGCAGCGCGATCTTGTAAGCCGGTCGGACTGGTTGCGAGGTAGTCGCGAGAAAATTGCCCATGTCCGCTCCGAGCTGTCAGCACAAGGGTCGATACAGAGTTCCAGTAATCGGATCGAGACAAAGTTGGTCTCGTTACTGCAAAATATGAATTTGTGGTCCAAATCACGTTTGGCAGCAAAATACCTGGTTGTGGCGTTGATAGATGTAGCCGTCAGGCGCTTACAAGATCGCTGATCCGAATCATTAACTGACTGTTTGCCCTGTGTTAACCAGTCGTGATCAAGCTGAGATCAGGTCTGAGCGGGACCTGGGAAACAGCTCCACAGCACACGGCTTGTTTCTCTTCGGGTACGACAGCGGCACCGACGGGCATCGCCCCGAGTTGTGCACCGCGTCGCGCCGCCAGGAATTCGAACCCTGGCCTTCACAACGAAATCCGAAAACCGCACACGAGCCGAGATGGCGAACACCTTACCTGGTGCCCGCCGTGGATCCGCGCTGGGTTTTCCCGGCCGGATCGCCGCACGAACAAGGAACTGATTTCTCGATGTCTGACGCACGCCTTTCTTTTCTCCGCCGCCCGTCCCTTCGTAAGGGCGCTGCCCTCGCCGCCACCGTCGGCGTGATCGCCGTCGGCTTCTCCGCCGGTGTGGCGGGGGCCGACGACAGCGCTCCGGCGCCCGTTACGCCGGTCGCCGCGCCGTTCGATCTCCCGGCTCTGCCGGGACTGCCCGCGCTACCCGAGCTGCCCACGGTGCCAGGGCTGCCCGCGCCTGCTCCCGCGCCAGAGGGTCTCCTGCCCGCGCCGCCGCAGGTCTACGAGAACAACCTCGACGGCTGGATCCGCCAGTCCCTCGACGTCATGCGCCTGCACGGCATCCCGGGGAGCTACGAGGGCATCCACCGCAACATCATGCGCGAATCCGGCGGCAACCCCAAGGCCATCAACCTGTCGGACTCCAACGCCGCCAAAGGCACCCCCTCCAAGGGCCTGCTCCAGGTGATCGACCCGACCTTCAACGCCTACCACGTCGACGGCACCGCCTTCGACATCTGGGACCCGGTCGCCAACATCACCGCCGCCTGCAACTACGCGGCGCACCGCTACGGCTCGATGGACAACGTCAACGGGGCCTACTGAGCCTCGAACTCGGATCCGGCAAGCGCCTCCTCGTCTCCTCGACGCGGAGGCGCTGCCGATTCCGGGTGCGACTGCACCACCGCGGCACCGCTGTTTCAGCCCTGTCCCCACGACTCGGGCTGGACTTCTTCGACGCGGAGGCCGTCGATGCTCACGGACAGCTTTGCCTGGCTGGGCTCAGCCGGCTACTTCACGAAGTCGCGCACGCCCTCGAAAACCGTCGACGAGGACAGCAGCGCGATATGGCCGAGGCACGCCGTCTGGGTGTTGGTGGCACCGCTGAGAATCGTGCTCTGATCGGGGTTGATGATCTCATCGCACGGCGACCACCAGGTGCCGTAGTTCACCCGGCCGGGGGTTTCGTCGGTGCTGTTGAGTTCGGCGAGGAAGGCTGAGCCGGGCAGCATCTCCACGCAGGAGGCGTCGAAGCATCCGTTGGCGACGTCGGTGCCGTGATTGGGGCCGGCGATGGAGACCCAGTCGTCGACGACATTCAGGCCGTCCAGCTTCTTCAGGTACCAGCGACTGTTGAGGCCGCCCATCGAGTGGGAGATGATGTCGACCTTGGCGGCACCGGTTTTCGCGCGCAGCGCATCGGCCTGCGCTTTCACCTGTAGTGCGATGTCCTTGTTCGACTGGGTGGTGTCGTAGCTGAATCGTGCCATCTCTTCTGCGGAGTATCCCGCGTCCAGGAATCTGCTCCACATGTAATCCCAGTCCGCCGCCGATCCGTGCCAGCCGTGGACGAAAAGGATAGGATCTCGCGCCGGCGCCGCAGCCGCCTGTGGCGTGGCGATGCCGAGTGCAGCCGTAGCCGTCGTGACCAGGGTGATTGCGGCCATGCCTAGGCGGCGTGTGATCGACGTGATGCGCATGATTTGACTCCGATCTGCTCGCTGCACTGCGAGCAGACAGAAGGTAGCGCCTCAAGGCTCATCCGGGGCATTGTGAGACTTGGTTATTTCAACTTGCCGCCGAGTCCTTGGATCTGTCACGACATTCCGCGAAGAAGGTCCTGGGCGAAGCTACGCCGCGCCGACGAGCTGACCGCAGAGGGCAGGTCGGGAGAGGTGTCCAGAGCCTCGAACCCGTGCCGTTGAAGTGGCGGGCCGCCTACCGTACATACTCTTCCGAATACTCACGTCAGCTTGGCGATGAATCCGACCGGCTGACGCTTGTGCCGACACCATCACCGCCGCCCGCTGAATCCGGACCAGCCGCTTGCCGCGCAGCGGGATATGGGCCAGCTTGCGGCCGCCACCCCGGACCGTGGGTTACCGCCTCGAATTCCGGACGCGGCACCTGGGACGGCGCGGCGCGCCAGGACCCACCTCCGAGCTAGATCTCGGGGCGGCGAGTCCTGGTTCGCGCTTCCCACGAACTGGGCGATGCCGACGAACGGATACGAGGTATCAGACTTGTGCCGCGCGCCGGGCCAAGAAGTCTCGAACTTCCGGGACCCGGGCATGACCGCGAACCGTATTCGCGATGGCATCGATTCGCTGGTGCAGGCGGGTGGACGCGAGTCCGGCGATGGTGTCGTAGTTATCGGCGAGCAGTGAGCATGCTCGTGCGACGTCACCGGAGCTGACCAAGTTGCGCGCGAGGTTGAGCTGCCACGCCGCCCGCTCCCTCGGCCAAGCCGATGAGCCGTCGATGGCAGCTTGCATGTGTGTCGTTGCTGCCGCGTGCTCTCCGACCCACATTTGGGCTTTGCCGGTGATGAAGTTCAGTTCGGCCTCGGGCAGGAACACCCACTCCGGATCATGCCCCCGAGTAGATTCATACGCACGGAAGGCCCTGCTGATCGCCGTCGTCATCGCGGTCTTGTCTCCACGCGCACCGTGGGCTTCGGCTTCCCGAACCGCCATCAGCGCACGCAGTTTCGGCCCGCCTTGACGAAGGGATGCCTGTGAGGCGGCCTGCGCGTATTGCACCGCCAAAGGGTTCTTTCGCATATCTCCGGGAAGGCTGATCATCAGACAGCTGGCATTCCCCAGTGCATGCGCCGCAGCGATCCCGTCACCTGCCGCATTGGCGGCGTTCGCCGCGTCCGCGTAATACCGCCGAGCATCGTCGAGACGCCCGGCGTCGTAGTGCACCCACCCGGCGGCAGTCATCATCTCGGCCGCGGCCCTGGTGAGCGCCCGACCGACCGCCTCGGTGTAACTCCCCTGGTCGAGAAGCTGCTCGACATAGCGGACTTGATTGGCCGCCACCCGGCACAATCGGTCGCCGCCGACCACCAGATCCAGTTCGTGGATCTCGTTCACGCTGTCTATGAGGGCTTCCACGTCGCTCGCGCCGACTTTTCCGGCGGACGCCGACGCGGCGTTCGCGGGGGCGGAAACCGACATCATGGCGGCCCCCGCGCTTACTGTTGCCCCTGCTTTGAAGAAGTTGCGACGGTCCACATCTGCCTCCCGGTCCGACTCCACTACCAGTATGGCAAGCGGAACGTCCAGTGCACGGGCTACGAGCCGCAGGACGCGAACGTCGTGCGAGGCCGGGCCGCCGCGCTCCAGACCAGAGACGGCGGGCTGCGAGAAGTTGATGAGCGCGCCCAATTCCGTCTGCGTCATGCCGACGGATTTCCTGATGCGCCGAATCACTTCGCCCGTGGTCATGTACATGGCCGAGCGTCCCCCGATCGTTGGTCGAATTTCCCCACAGCTTTTACCCCGAAAGCGATTGCCCCGGCAGGATATACGGCTCTTCGCATAGCCGGAACGGAAACCGCGATCCGTGCTCCCACCTCGGTGTTCGCGCGACCTACGTTCGGTCGCGGGTGCCCGGTGCCGGGGCGGCGCCGCGCCCTCAGCGGCGCACCGGCCGCCAGAGTGGCGGGCCGGTGGCGAAAGCCCCCGGTACCGGGCACCGGTCGATCCGCGAGACAGAGAGGTTTCCCGTGTCCACGCATTCCCTCGCCATGTACCAACTCATCGCCTTGTGTGACGCGGCCGCTCACCAAGCGCCGATGCGGCCGCTCAGCATCCGCCAGGCCCATGAGGTGATGCAGATCCATGTGGCCTGCCGCGCGAAATACTGCGCACGCAAAGCGGCGGCGCGACAGGTGCTGGTCGACAGCGGACGGATGGTGCCGGACCCGAGCAGGCCGCAGTGAAGGCAGCTGCTCCCGGACCGCCGAACCGGCGCCGCCACATCCGAATCGAAACCGGTCCGCTGCGCCTGGACTACCAGGCGAGCGCCGAACAGGCGGGAAGCGTCGCACGCGCACTGGCGCAACGGTTCCCGGAAATCACGGTGACTGTCGACGACAACCTGGACGACGATCTCCCGCACCTCCCCTGCGCACAGCTGTGGGACTGATCGCTCCGCGCCGCCACCCCATCATCCTCGAAATGCGAACGGAGACTGCAACGATGCGATCTGCCCAACTCGAGCAAGGCCGACTCCACCTTGATTCGTGCTGACGGGGCGGCCATGAATACAGAGTCCGCCTCCGATCCCACACTCATCCGCTGCCAGCGCTACCGGCACGTCTATGGCCTACCGTGCTACGTACACGAGGAAACTCGGCGAATCACCCTGCGCGCGGCAGACGTAGGCGCGGTCACCGTGCCCGAACGGCTCGGCAGAATGGTCCACACCGACCTGGCCAGACAATACTTGCTCGGTCCCGTCATCGCACACGGCTCCGGACGCTGGACGATCCTCGTCCGCCCCGACGACACCCACCAGCTCGCCAACGACACCGACCTCTTCGTCGCACTGCTGCGCGCCTCCGCGACGATCGTCCCCGACGGCGGCGAGATACCGCTACCCTCCCCCGCCGACGAACGAACGGGATACCGCCGGTGGGTCGTCGCACCACGCGACGCGTTCCGCCCACACATCAGCACCGTCGTCCAGTCGATCATCATCTGCGCGGACCGAACTGCACACCATCACTACGGGTTCCGAACGCCTGAACAGCCTCGAGACCACCCCTAGCAACGCCAACCCGACTGCGCGCCCGTCGATCAGATGACGCAACGACCCGGAACTCCTGATCCGAACGAACCGAATCCGGTGGAACCGAAGACCCTGTATATGCGTCATAGACTTCAGGGACGACTTTGACTGCCCGGATCGGGAGGCTTCGGTGGGACGACGGACGACGGCGACGGTTGTGGCGCTCGCTGGGGTGGCGCTGGTCGCTTCGGGGTGCGATTCGGGCACGAACGGGACTGCCACGCCCAGCACGACCGATACCTCGGCGGCCACGGCCGCCCTGTGGGATCCGTGCACGCAAGTGTCGGATCAGGTACTTCAGAAAGTCGGCGTAGGCCCGTCGACGAGAGAGTCCGGGGTGGGTGGCGTCGAAGAGCCCGGATGGAAGCACTGTAACTGGAGCAATGCCGACTTCACACTCGGCATCTGGTCGACAATTCATTCCGTGGACGACTTCAGGAGGAAGGAAGGAAATATCGACTTCACCGATGTCTCCGTCGGCGACCGAAACGGCGTTCAGTACCGTCGAGCGAAAGACAAGTTCGACGAAGACTGCGACCTGGTCTTTCCTGCAAGCCATGGCGCACTGAGTATCACAATTTACAACCATGCCTCATCGAAAAATGTGATCGCGCCATGCACCAGGGCGATGAAAGCCGCTGAGACTCTAGTCCCGATATTTCCGCGCTGACCAAGGAGATCATCTATGGCTATGGAAGAGGAGGTATCGCGCTGGCGATACCTCGCTGACGAAGCGAAGGCTGGCCGCCTCTACCTGGACCGCTCGGTTGCGAAAGCATGCTGGGATGCCTGCGATCGTCAGATCCAGCTCTACAACTCTCTCCGGACGAACCTGAAGGATGTCGAGGTGGTCACGGGCCTCGGCAAGTTCGACTGCTCTGACGATCTAGCGAACATGCTGGGAGCCAAGGCAATCGGCGGCGACGGCGATGTGGACTCCGCCCTCAAAGAGCACATCGAAGTACTGACCCTGATGCGTGATACGATCCAAATTTCCGTGGACCGCATCGGCGCACAGGACGACTCCAACGCGCAAGACACGAGCAATCTGCTGAACTGACCGGGGGATGATCATGGGCCTGCCGTTCTTGGTAGCGATTGGCGCCGCGCTGTACGAGCAGTCGAAATCGGGCCCACCGGACAGCGGTTCGCGCGACGAGAGCCCCGACGCGGCCATTGCCCGGAACCGCATCACCGAAATCATGCGCGCCGGTAATGATTTGCAGACCCAATCGCCGAAAGTTCCGGAGAGCGCGTACAAGACCCCGGACGGAATCGATGATCTCTACCAACGCGTGCAGGCGATGTCGATCACCGATGTCGTCGCGCTGCACCAGCGGTGGGAGTCCATTCGCAACCGGCTCGAGCAGGGTTTGCAAGGTTTCGCCCCGGAGATCGGCAAGGCCATGGAAGGCAAATGGGAGGGGGCGGCGGCGAAGGCCGCGGCGGACGGGATCAAGGAGTATGTGGACAAGTCCAGCGGACTGATCAGCTCGGTGCAGATCGTCGCCGAGAAGGTGAAGATCATCCGATCGGGTATCGAGGTCACCCGGCCCGCCGTGCAAGAAGCACCCGCCCATACATGGACCAGCGACGTCGCGAGTTGGGTGCCGGGCCCGACCTGGAAGCTGAACCAGCATCGCGAGGACGCCGCGCACAACGCGTCCGTGAACGTCGTCAAGAACGTCTTCTACCCTGCCGTCCGGGAAGCCGACACCGGCGTTCCACTGGTACCCAAGCCGTACAACCCGGTGCACAATTCGAGCGATCAGCCGTCCGCCCCGAACAGCGGCTGGCAGCCGTCGTCCAGCACCGACATCGGCACCGCAGACAAAGCCACCACGGTGGACCCAGCACAGCAACCGGGTAGCGAGAACACGCCGGAGAGCACGGTCCCGTCCAGCACGAATCCTGGTGCCCAGCACGAAAGCACGCCCGAACAGAGCGCGACCACACCCGCGAGCACGAACCCGTCGACCCAACCGGCGAACACCAATCCCGGAACCGATCCATCACTGACCCGCCCCGGAACACCGAGTCCCGGATCTCCCGGCACTCACAGCCCGGGCACGCTCAACCCGAACGCTCCCGGCCTCGGCACTCCCGCACCGGGTCGCAGCATCAACGGTGTCCCGGGCGGCGTCCCCGCCGCCGCTTCCGCGCGGCCCGGCACCGGTCGGCCGGGAACGAGCGGCATGCCGGGCATGATGGCGCCGGGCGCTCGCGGCAAGGGCGACGACGACAAGGAACACCAGACGAAGGACTACCTGGTGAACCAGCGCAACGGTGAGGAACTCACCGGTCTCGGCGCGGAGAACAGTGTGAAGTCGGTACCACCGGTGATCGGCGAATGAGCCGGACCGGTCTCGACGCCACGCCACCACGCGCGGGGTCCATGACGAAGGAGCCGGTTGCATGAGCCGACGGGACTGGTCGTTCACCGCGCTCGGCTTCACGGTGCTGTGGCGGGCCGTCGAGCGCGACGTGCTGC
Source organism: Nocardia sp. NPDC004260 (assembly GCF_053603155.1). Classification (NCBI taxonomy): domain Bacteria; kingdom Bacillati; phylum Actinomycetota; class Actinomycetes; order Mycobacteriales; family Nocardiaceae; genus Nocardia; species Nocardia sp. NPDC004260. Next base: position 43,818 of record NZ_JBSGEZ010000044.1, read on the forward strand.
CATACCCCTTGCAGTACAGATCCACGGCGGAGACCGTCGCCGATTACGAGTCGGAGTGGAAATCCGAAGCCGCCGGACTGCACCGTCGCCTCGACGAGTCCCTGTACAGCGCACTGCGTGTGCTGGCCGAACCCGAGGCACGTGTTGAGATGGCGGGTTTCAGCGGGAAGGACAAACTGCGCGTCCACGCGGCCGTGCACTATCGGCACGCCGTGCTGCTGGTACAGGAGCCCACCGCATCGCCGGATCGTGGTGGGGCCGTGCACATGTCACTGATCGACGCGGAAAGCGTGAGCCGCCGAGTCATCGACCACCTACCCGGCGCCGCACGCGGCAGCGGCCCCGGCATCGAGATCTCTCGGCAGGAACTCGACGCCGAGGAGGACGACGAACCATACCGCGTGGGCGCGCCGCTTCCGCCCCGCGCCCGAGCCGAGCAGTTCTTCGAACGCCCCCGCACCACCATCGCCCACGTCGCGGTCTACGCGGGCCCGGCCTGGGACAACCGCCCGGCGCCCGCCCGCGGCTTCCACGTGATGGACTACCCCGACGGCCGCTACCTCGTCCGCAGCGGAACCACCATCAAGGCCGTCCCCGCCGACACCACGGAAGTGCGATCCCAGCTCGACCGGGTCGTACACGCAACGATCGCGGCCTTCCGCGAGGAAAACGATCCCAGCTACACCTGACGCCACCCTCCACACACGCAACCGGGACCAGGCGGGCCAGAGAAGTGAGCCAACGATCCAGCGCTGCAGACGCACCGGAGTTCACCAGCCCGATTCTCTGGGCAAACCTTGGTTTTCGATGGCACCGACGACATGATATGGCCTGTTCGATGGCCTACGTGTGGTGTACCCGCTCAGCGACGGCCGGATCGGTCGAACCCGGCTGAGCTGGGAGACAACCAGAGGCCGAGAGGTCCCGCACAAGTCGATCGGGACCGAGCCACCGAGCGAGGGCAGCGGATCGCTTCATTCTGCAGCCCGCGCACAAGACACAAAGAGCTGCTGCAACCGCTGCCCGTCGACCAAGCCCCCGCCGAACTGTTGTTCAATCCGGTGACGCGGGCATTTGCCTCCTGAAGTGCGGCTCGACAGGGCAGGTTGACCGCCCCGCGCGCTGTTGCCAGTACTGGTGTAACCGCCGCTCCACAACGGCCGCCGAATCAGAGGAATTGTCAAAACCTGTGTATCGGTATGTGTCAGGCGGCCCCCGTTCCGGTGGCGTCGGCCGAGCAGGTTGACGATCCGGGTGTGGTCTCGCGGGGAGTTCGAGCAGTTCGCCCTTGTGGCACAGGGCACCGGCGCGGGCGAGCGCGCCCAGTTCGGACGCGTCGACCTTGTGGCAGCGCGCTCAGTCGGTGGATGTCTTCTGACGCCTCAGGACCAGCGCTAGCCCGATGACGACCAGCACAATCATGAGAACCGCGGTGGCGACGTTGTCAGGCATTCCTAGGAATTCGGGGCGATAGAGGGGATGGCTGTAGACGGGATCATCGACGAAGAAAGCCGAGGTGCCGGGCCAGCAACCCGCGGCGAGCACCGCGATCCAGAAGGCGCCGGCGAGGTAGGCGCCGGTTGCCATGCTGAAGCGATCGGTCACCGGGCGGCCGAGCAGGCATATCAGCGCACCTACGCCCAGGCCGATGGCGGCGAAGAAACCCATCGCGGTATGCAGCTTGGCGTGCGGCAGCCAAGCGGGATTGTTCATATGTCTGCTTGCCAGGATCACTCCGTCGAGCAGGACGGGGACAACGATGGTGGCGATGCCGACGACAACCAGCAGCACCCGCCCGACGTGGGGTACCTCGGTGCGTCTCGGTGGATCCGAGCGGACCGCGGCGCGTTCGGTGGTGGTGTGATCGGACATCGGTATCCTCCGACTTCATGACAGGATATTATCTCAATCGAGATAGTATCAAGTGAGATACATCTGGTCGAGTGATCGACCAGAGAGGTAGCCTCCCGCCATGCCTATCCGTGACGCGACACCGGACTACGCCATCGGCCCCCTCCTGCAGCGAGCGCACCGGCATGCGGCTGACGCGTTCAACTCGGCGCTCACGGCACTGGACATACAGGGCAGGCATTTCGGAGTGCTGATGACCCTGCAGCGCCTCGGCCCGATGAATCAGACACGGCTGGTAGAACATCTCGGCGCGGACAAGTCCGCTATGGTCCGAATGATCGATGATCTCGAGTCCAGAGGATTCGTCAAACGCTGCGACGACCCTGCCGACCGGCGAGCGGTCGCCGTCACACTGACCGAGTCCGGCACCAAGGCGTTCAAACATGCGGAAACGATCGCCGAGGCCGCCGCCGACGACCTGCTCGAGGGATTCGATGCCGCTGAGCGCGCGCAATTCAAACGACTGCTGGGAAAATTCGTGAACGTTGCACCCAGTGACGTCGCACCATTGCCCGGCCGCGGACAACAATGAGCATCAGCACTTCAGAATGGGCGCCCTCCTTGCAGTGCGGAGGTTGGTCACGTTAGGTGGAGCGGGTCGGTGCCTGTTCTGGAGGAACCGTCGAAACGTTCGACGATTCGTGAAACCAGCAACGCTGTTCTCGCGTTTCCGGGGACACATCGCGTAGCGCTCTCCAGAATCCGAGCGCGCCGTCCCCGACCGCCGGCACCGGCGCGGTCATGCCGCGCCGCCGGCAGCCCCGCAGCAGATCGGCTTACGACTGACTACCGTAAGCACGGACGTACCATCCCGACCGGCGTTGGCGCGCCGGCATGATCAAGACTTCGGACTGATAGATCATCCGGGAAGGTGCGTCCCTCCCGTCATCCACAGGTCCTGATCATTGCTCGCCGAATCAACCTGCGACGGTGACCGTGACTTCATGTGTGGCCCCTGCGAGGGGATCGGCGAGATGGATATCCAGGACCCGTCGTCCGCTGCTGTCAGCCAAGTGCGGGTCTGGAGCGTGGAACACGGTGTAGGAGTAGCCAGCGCTGGAGCTAGTAGCGCCTCCGATTTCGATGGGACCTCGCCCGTCGACATGGAGGACAGCAGTGGGTCGATGGTTCAGCAACGAGGGCGCGTCGTCCGAGACGGCGATCGCGGTGTAGTCGAACTGCAGTCCGATCGGGGTGGACAGGATCGGGGACAGCCACCCCCGGATACCGTTTTCCCCGTTGCAGACGAACGCTGGTGAGCTCACGCGCACGAGGACCTCGGGACCGGTGAACGAGTCCGTGTCGGGGTCGGGCCGGGTACGCATCGAGAGTTCTCCTGTCAGGGTGAGGCGGAGCCGGCCGTCCCAGTCTTCCTCGAGCTGAGCCGAGGAAGCAGACCGGGACGGCCGGCACCGGCGGTTGATCGTCAGAAGTCGCAGGGCACGGTGTACTCGTGGGTGTCGAGGACCTCGGCCTTATGGCTTCCAGCGGTCACTCTCACCTTCATGCGGTAGGTGCTGCTCGTGGCATGTTCGCACTGATCGATGTTGAAGTGCAGGCTGATGTCCGGCGAACCCAGCTGATGGCTGGCCGATTCCCGCTCGGTCACATCGGAGAGAAAGATCCCGGTGTGCTCGTTTTGCAACGTGGCAGTCAGATGGTGGGGATGCCAGCCAGTGCCGGTGCAGTGGTTCTCGACCCCCCCATTCCAGGATGTTGTCGACCTTCCGAACTGGGTGGAACCAGCCCGCGCATCCTCCCCCCTTGAAGTCCGGGGCCTGCGCCTGGGCAGGCGCGGCGGCGACGCCCACAGCCGCCATGACGGCGGCGAAGGCAGCCACCGAACGGACACTCGTCGCCGTCAGGACGCGACGGATGATGATCGAAGTCGTGGTAGACACGGTGCTTCCTCCCAAAAGCGATCCTGCCAAGACATAGAGCGGCAGAGTTCCCGAAACGGCACCTCCCCGTTGCGGTACCGCTCACCTACTTAGACTCCCGGGAAGCCGTTCCGGTTCCATTCCTCTCTGAATCAAGCACTCACCGCCGATTGCGTGGTGGCCTGAAGATTTCAAGATCGGACGCCGCAACGACGCCATTGCTCGGAGCAAGTTTGTCCAGGATGCGGGAAGGGCCCCACAGCGGCAGGCGCTTCGACGACTCGGCCGAGAATGTTCGCCACCACCGCCGCGATCACTGGGGCGCAGCAAGCCGAAGACGACCCACCGGTGCGAGTCCAGCTGGGACCGGAGCTTGCGGGGCACTCGCGCCTGGCGAAAGCTGGCGGGGTGCTGCGGTCGATGAGCGACGTACGCTGCCCCACAGACGATTTCGGTCTTCCCCGCGGTGCCGATTGCGACCCGTAGTCGCCACGCGAACGGCCCATCGGCCCGACGACAGCCCATCGATGCAGGTCACACCGCTACTCCCGCCAGTGACAACAAACACAGCGCCGGGTGAACATAACCTTGCCCTATGCCTCGCTGGAGTACGCACCGACGGAAGCCGGCGGAGGTGGGCCGGCTGGCACGAGTCGGCGGGGATCCCGAATCATTCTCGGCAGCAACACTTTCCAGATCGATAACCAGATCGATCACCGCCGCCGCGAGTGGGCCCGGCGCATCGTCGAACGCGCACAACCAAGCACCGCCGCCGCGAGTACATCCGGGCGCACTCGCACCGAAGAGCGAATCCGATTCGCAGACCATAGTGATGGCGATGCCTCCGCTGCCACCACCACGTCAGGACGACGAGCCGCACCGGCTGCATCACTCGGGCGCGGCCGCTTTCGTCGGACTCTGCGTCGGTGTGGTGCTCCTGCTGGTGTCGGGGTGTCTACTGGTGAACCACCCGACGGGGACGTCGGCGTCGTCCACGGCCCTGCGCACCAGCGCACCCAGCGCCCCGGCACCGACGTCCACCGTGCAGAAGACAACGTCGGTAGCGGCTCCCCCTCCGGTCGGGACGGGCATCGGTGTCACCTTCGGAAAGGTCGTCGCCAATGACGGCACGACGATGGTGGTCAGAAACGCGTTCACCAGCAGTAGCGTCAAGGTCCGCGCCGACGCCAACACCAAGGTGAACGTCCTGGTCGCCAAACAGGCGACGGACATCCGCGTCGGCGCTATCGTCGCCGTCTACGGACGGCGGTATCCGGATCACACGATCCTCGCGGAGTTCATCACCGGCATTTCGATCGGGGCCCCTACCCGGTGAGCACGGGCGTACGCGGATCGCCGCGTCAATCACGCCCGCGCAACGCCGCTTCCACCGCCGCGTCGTCGACCGGCTCGGTCTGTCCCCACACCTCTCGTGCCAGCCGTAGCTTTCCGCACATGCTGGCCACCAACGCCGCCTCCGCCGCCGCGTCGGCCCCGCCCTGCTCGATAGCTTTGCGGTAGCGAACCGCATCGACGACGACCGATTTGACCCGCTCGTGTGCGAGGTAGGTCCGCAGGTCGCGACGCCATTGCCCGATCGCGGCCTCGGGCTCGGCGGCGACCCACGCGGCGAGGAACGCCTCCTGCTCTTCCGGCAGGTAGCCCATCTTGTGCAGATGCGTGGCCACGTCGTAGACCGGGTCGCCGTACAGCGCGAATTCCCAATCCAGGAATACGACCCGATCGTTGCGCACGATCATGTTCTTCCGGTGCACGTCAGCATGCAACATGCGGAAAGGCCTGGCCTCGAGCGTGTCCCACGCCGCGAGGATGTGTTCGAGCGGCTGATCGGGCACGCCCAAGCGGCGGTACAGCTCGCCGAAATCCGCAGTGCTGTCACGGTGCACGCGGGCGGTGACGGCGGACAATCGGCGGGCGAACCCAGCGGGTTCGTCACCCCAGTCCGGCTCGACCGGCGGCAGTAGATCTCGTGGGATGCGCCGAAGTTCCCCGAACAGCGCCGCCACATCAGCCGGTACATGAGCCGGAACTCGGACCCCGCGCGGCGCGATGCGATCCAGCAGGTCGCCGTCGATGTAGTCGTGGATCTGATAGGCGGGGTGAACCGATTCCCAGCGCAGTCTCGGCGCCGCGGCGACGAAGGGCTCGATCGCGATCAGCACCGCGGGTTCGGGCCATTGCCGCAGGTCCATCACATCGGCGCCGTCTACCGGAATCCGCACGTTCACCGCACCGGCGACGCCGTCGACGCGGACGTTGTGGTTGTAGTACCCCGCGGCCGACTGCGACCGGGACAGCGCGTCGATGTACATCGCCTCGGCGTCGACACCGATCGCCCGGGCGATCACGCGTGCGGCGTCGCGGTCCACACCCGATCCGGGCGTCGGCGGCTGAATGCGCGACCGTGCGGCCGCCGCGGCTTCGGAGATGTCGGGTTCGGTCCAGCCGTACAGCGCCAGGACCGCTCGCGCGACGAGGACCAGCCCCGGATAGACGTTCGCCCCTTCGAATTCCGCGATGGCCCAGCGCGCACTGCGGACCGCGTCGTCGCGCTTCCCGCGGCGCGCGAAGACGCCCGCGCGGAACAGTTCGGCCCTGGCCCGACCGGAGCGGTACCCGGCCTGCTCGAGAATCTCGCACGCTTCGGCGAGCGCGTGCTCGGCGGCATCCAGCTCGCCGAGCGACAATCGCGCCAGACCCAGTGCGGTATAGGCCTTTCCGAGTTCGTGCAACGCGCCGAGCTCACGCTGCCGCACGATCGCCGTCCCGGCGGCCTCGATCGCCCGGGCCGGGTCCGTGAGCGCCAGGAGTTCCGCTAGGTTCGTCGCGACATTCGCCTGTCCGACAACGCTGCCCGCGGCTCGATAGTGGGTGTCGGCCTCCGTCAGATACCGGGCGGCGCGTTCGGTGTCGAACGCCAATCGGTAGGCGAGATGACGCAACCGGGCGATGTCGCCGAGGAACTCGTGGTCGTCCTCCGCCATCGCGACGAGCTCCTCGCACATGCTCAGGGCCTGACCGAATCGGCCCTGGCACATGTGCAAATCGGCCGCCCACTGCCCCGCGACGAGCCGGGCCCGCCCCGATCCGCGCGACCACACGTCGTGATAGATGGCCAACGCGTCGTCGGTGTCGCCGAGTATGCGGCGTGCGTTCGCCGCGGCGACCGCCAACCGCTCCGCGATCGGGCCGGTCCGGTCCAAAGCGACGTCCCGGGTGAGCCGATCGGCTTGTTTGGCGTCGCCGAGCAGCACCGCCGCTTCCGCTTCCAGGCATCGCGTGAGTTCCGACAGTTCCGCCATACCTGTCAGGTTCTCATGCGGATCGCTCAGATAGCGGTCCAGATCGCTGATCACTCCGCCGATGCCCTGGCTGCCACCCGCCGCCTCGATCCGGTCGACGTATCCCAGCAACGTCACCGCGGACAGCTGCCCCGACCGGACACCGTGATATCCCGCCTCCCGCAAGGCCGCGACCCGGCCGAGCGACCGTTCGGCGCGTGCGAACCACAGGTCGTGCAGCACCCCGTGCAGAGTGCGCCGGACGTCCGGATCCAAACGCCACTGCAACGCGTCCACCATCAATTGGTGCAGCTGGAAGCGCTCACCCTCGTCGTTCTCGTCCGCCGCGTACACGAACGAGTACGCGACCAGGGACTTCCACGCGGCGATATGGTGCGGTAGCTCGAACTGCCGGGCGACCGCGGTGAAGATCTCCTGATCGAAGGTGCGCGGCAGGCCCAGCAGTTCCAGCATGCGAACCTCCTCGGGGCGCACGTGCTGAAGGAAACGCTCGAGAATCGTTTCCGGAGAGACCAATTCGGCGGGCGTCACCCACCCCGCGCGGGTACGGGCATCGATGGCCAGATGCAGATAGAACGGGACACCCGCGCTCGAAGCGGCGATCGCCGCGCGCTCGTCGGGATCCTCGATGCCGGAGGAGTCGAGCAATTCGAAGCGAGCGTCCATCGGCAGGTCGTCGACGGGCACGGCCCGGATGCGGGCCGACCACTCCGAGTCGTGCCGCTCCCAGCCCAGCGGCTCGCGGCTGGCGATCACCACCAACCCGGTGTCCAGCTGCGCGACCACATCGCGTAACCAGGCATCGGACGCCGCCGCGCGGCCTTCACGATCGGCGCCGCCCATCAGCGCTTCGTAGGCGTCCAGGAAGACCACATACGGTTTCCCCTCCGTCCCACTCTTCAGATCCTCCGCGAACAGGTAGGAGACGGCTTCTTCCAGGCCGGCGAGACTCAACCGGTCGAGTTCCCCGAGGACCGGATCGTGGCGGATCCGATGGGTGCGGATCACCTTGCGAGCGCCGAGCTCGAGCAACCGGGTCGCGGTGCCGAAGACCGGGATGCCGGTGGCGTCGTTTAGGATCTCGGTCAGGATCTCGCTGTGCTCGGCGAGTGCGAGCGAGTCCGAGGTCAGGCGCAGATGCGGGTGCATGCGCTGCCACAACACCGCGCGGGCGATGTCGAAGCGGTGGAACTTGATCTTCTGCGCGCCGAACTGCATGCGTAGCACGGCGAGTCCGTCCGCGGCCTGGCGATGACTCGGAACCTGCAGGTCGAGCACCGCCGCCGGGTGTTTCTTGCCGACCCGCGCCCGCAGTTCGGTAACGAGCCGGGACTTGCCGATCCCGCCGACGCCGCCGAGCAGCATGACCCGGGGATGCCCGGCGGCCTCGGCGAGCAGTTCGTCGAACCGCGTCAGCACCGGCGCGCGGTCGACGAACGGACGGCTGGTCGATCCCGGCTGGAACCGCGCGGTCAACACCATGGCGTACCCCCTCCTCATGAGCCCGGCACGATTGTGCCAGAGCCGACCACCGGCGATCTCGGATGCGCCGTCGAATGTCGGTGCCTCTTGCTAACTTTCGTTTCGTTCTGATCTGACGAAAACAGGCGAGGCGCTATGACTATCGGGGGAACCACCTATCTCGAACTGTCCGAGGACAGTGGTACCGCGCACAAGTTCTACGAGGTGATCGTCGCGGGTACGCAAGTGAGCGTCCGTTTCGGTCGCATCGGGGAACAAGGGCAGACGAAGGTGAGTTCGTTCGCCTCCGAGGAGAAGGCGCAGGCGGCCGCGCCGAAGAAGATCGGCGAGAAGGTACGCAAGGGCTACGCGCCCGCCGTGCTGGGTGGGCGGGCCAGGCGTCCGGTGACCAGGCGCGCGATCAGCAGCGGCCGCTCCACCGCGAAGGCGGCGCCCGTGCTGTGGAGTTTCGACTCCGGCGCCGCCGCCTTCGGCATCTTCGTCGACGAGCGCCGCTGCTGGGTCGGCAACGAGAGCGGCGACGTGTTCACCCTGACTCCCGACGGTGCGGTCACCGGCCGGTACCGCCTGCCGGATTCGGTCAAGTGCATTGTGGCCGACGACTTCTGGATCTACGCCGGCTGCGACGACGGGCGCGTCTACGACCTGTCGGGCAAGGTGCCGCGGGCGGCTTACGACATCGCGGCCGATGTCGACATCTACTGGCTCGACATCCACGACGGCATCCTCGGCGTCTCCGACCGCCAAGGCGGGATCACCGTGATCGACTATGAGGAGGAGTCGCTGTGGACGCGGCGCAGCACCGGCGATTCGGGCTGGATGGTGCGCATCGACGCGAACGGCGTCTACCACGGGCATTCCGCCGGCGTCACCAAGTACGACCTGGACAGCGGAAGCACCCTGTGGCAAATGGGCACCGGCGGCGGCGTCCTGTTCGGCTGGCAGGAATCCGACGCCGTCTACGCGGGCACCGCCCGTAACCAGGTCCGCATGGTGGCCAAGAGCGGCCGGGCTGAGCGCGTCTATCAGTGCGACGCAGCGGTCTTCTCCTGCGCCACCTCGCCCGACGGCCGGTATGTCTTCGCCGGCGACAACTACTCCTCGGTGTACTGCTTCGACGCCGCCGGGAACCGCGTGTGGAAGCTGGCCACCGGCTGCGGCTCGGCGTATTCCATGCAGTACCACGACGAGAAGCTGTACTTGGTCACCACGACCGGCACGCTGGCCTGTCTCGATGTCGGCGAAGCCGCCATCCGCGACGCCGAGCAGGGTGTGCTGCCCGAAACGGTGTCGGTGAAGGCTCCCGAGATCTCGGCGGTGGTGCCCAGCGACACCGTCGAGATCACCTCCGAAGCGGGCAGCGGAATCATCGTGGAGTGCGTGAGCCAGGGCAGTTCGCTGCGCGTGCGAGTCGTCTCGCCGGGATATCACCAGGGGTGGAATGTTCAGTTCCCCAAGGATATTCGTCTGGCCGGGGCTCGTTACGTGGTCGAGGGCATAGCGGAGTCGGCGCGCGGCGGCTTCTACCGCGTCCGAGGGGATATCCGCCGGTTGTCCTGAGCGGCAGATGTTCCGGAAGGGAGCGTTCCTCGCACGTCGGCGCGAGATGCGCGAGGGACGTCTCTGACGAGAACACGACCGTTCGGCGTCCTGGCACACTGACAAAAGCACTATCGAATAGGGGGGCTCGATGAGGGGACGATTCATGGGCTGTCTCCCGGAGCAGGACTCCAGCGCCACCGTCGCGGTCAACGAGTTCACCTCTCCACCCCTGCTGGGGTGACCGCCTCGATCATCTGGTTCGGCCTCACCCGTCAGCTGTATCCGGGCACGGTGCCCGACGCCCCGGCGAACGCCCAGCCCGATCCACCGGTGCCCGCTGTCACCGATCTCGACAATCGACTACGACAGACGCTCGACCCGGCGGTTCCCGCGGTGCGGAAACCGCTGCGGGTCGCGGACGACGACAAGGACCGGAGTTGATCACCCGGGTCGCTCAGGCCTTCACCTCGATCACCACGACGGTCGGCAAAGTGACCGGCGCAGGCGGTTACCTCCTTGCGACCGTCGTTCTCACCGGACCGAGCGGCCGCCGTCCGACGATCGTGCCGTTCATCTCGCGCGACGGCTCCTGGCGTATCGACCGGTACCGGGCGTGCGAGAACATCGCCGGGACCGGGCCGCCCTCACCCGCCTGCGAATGACGGGCGCCGCGCCCTGATCTGCCGATTCGTCGACGGAACGCGACGCCCGGTGGGAAGGTGGATGTACGGCAGGTGTCGGCGAAGGAGCGAGACACATGGTGGACAAGACCAACGGAGCTGCCGCGGGCGACGGCGGCGTGATGACGGCGGACCGGCCCGAGCAGATTCGCAACGTGGTCCTGGTCGGGCACAGCGGGTCGGGAAAGACCACGCTGGTCGACGCCATGGCGCTCACCGCGCGGGCGGTCAATCGCGCCGGACGGGTCGAGGACGGCACCTCGCTGTCGGACTACGACGAGATCGAGCATCGCCAGCACCGATCGGTGCAGCTGTCGGTGGTGCCGGTGGCGTGGGACGGAATGAAGATCAATCTGGTCGACACGCCCGGATACGCCGACTTCGTCGGCGAGCTGCGGGCGGGGCTGCGCGCGGCCGACGCGGCGCTGTTCGTCATCTCGGCGGCCGAGGGCGCGGACGGGATCGCGGGAGCGACCAGGGCCTTGTGGGAAGAGTGCGCGGCGGTCGGGATGCCGCGCGCGATCGTGATCACCCATCTGGACACGGCGCGCGACGAGTACGACGTGATGACCGAGGCCTGCCGCACCGTGCTCGGCGGAGGCTCGTCGGAGAGCATCCTGCCGCTGCACCTGCCCGTGTACGGTCCGAAGAATCCGGACGGGCACCGGCCGGTCACCGGCATGGTGGAGCTGCTGCCGCACTGCGTGGGCGACTACTCCTCCGGAGAGGAGGTCCAGGGCGCCCCCTCGCCCGATCAGGCGTCGGCGCTGGAGGAGGCGCGCAATCGCCTCATCGAGGGCATCATCGCCGAGAGCGAAGACGAGAGCCTGATGGAGCGCTACCTCGAAGGCGAGGAGATCAGCTTGGCGACGCTGGTCGCCGACCTGGAGCGTGCGGTCGCGCGGGGCAGTTTCCATCCGGTGCTGTTCGCCGCGCCCGCGCCCGAAGGGGCCAAGCAGGGCCTCGGCACGGTCGAGCTTCTCGACCTGATCACCGGCGGCTTTCCGACGCCTGCCGAACACCCCATCATCGCCAGCAACGGCGCCGAGCCGCACCCGCTGCGCTGCGACCCGGGCGGGGAGCTGGCCGCGGAGGTCATCCGCACCGCGTCCGACCCGTACGTCGGGCGGGTCTGCATGGTCCGTGTCTTCTCCGGCACCTTGCATGCCGATGACACGGTGCACGTCAGCGGACACGGCCTGGAGGATCGCGGCCACGAGAGCCACGAGCTGGACGAGCGGGTGGGCGCGATCTCGGCACCGTTCGGCAAACAGCAGCGCCCGCTGCGCCAGGCGATCGCGGGCGACATCGCCTACGTCACCAAACTCGGTCACGCCGAAACCGGCGACACCCTGTCGTCCACCGACAGCCCGTTGCGGATCGAGCCCTGGCCGATGCCCGACCCCCTGCTGCCCGTCGCCATCCGCGCGCACAGCAAAACCGACGAGGACAAACTCTCGCAGAGCCTCGCCCGCCTCGCCGCCGAGGATCCGGCACTGCGGCTCGAGCACAACGCGCAGACCCATCAGCTGGTGCTGTGGTGCCTCGGCGAAGCGCATCGCGACGTCGCGCTGGAACGTTTGCGGACCCGGTTCGGCGTGCAGGTCGACGTGACCGACCACCAGGTGGCGTTGCGGGAGACGTTCGCGGGCAAGGCGATCGGGCGCGGCAGGCATGTGAAGCAGTCCGGCGGACACGGGCAGTACGCCGTGTGCGAGATCGAAGTCGAACCGCTGCCCGAGGGGTCCGGGATCGAGTTCGTGGACAAAGTGGTCGGCGGAGTCGTTCCCCGCCAGTTCATTCCGTCGGTGGAGAAGGGCGTCCGCGCGCAAGCCACCCGAGGGTTGACCGCCGGATATCCGCTCGTGGACGTGCGCGTCACCCTGTTCGACGGCAAGGCCCATTCGGTCGACTCATCCGACGCCGCCTTCCAGACCGCGGGCGCCCTCGCCCTCCGAGAGGCGGCGGCGGCCGCGGGAATCAGAGTGCTAGAGCCGCTCGCCGAAGTGTGGGTGCTGGTCTCCGACGAATACGTGGGACCGGTACTGAGCGACCTGTCCAGCCGCCGCGGCCGCGTCCTCGGCACCGAGCCGCACGGCGCCGGACGCACGCGCATCCACGCCGAAGTTCCCGAGCTCGAACTCAGCCGCTACGCCATCGACCTGCGCTCGATCTCCCACGGCACCGGCGACTTCACCCGCGGATACGCGCGCCACGAACCGATGCCGAATCAGGTCGCCGCCTCGGTGCGGGGCGAAAAGGCGCGAGCGTAGTCCGCCGCCCGGCCTGCACCTTCATACATCGCGCAGTGGCTGACGAAGACACCGTCGACCGCCACCCTCTGGCCGGGGTGCCACCGGCTTCTGCTCCGGCCACTCAGACCTGCGGTGGCGGTCCGACAGGCGGTGGGCCGGCGGGTGGCGCCGAGCTCACCTTCGGCTGAGGCGGTGCCGTAGCTCCCGGATCGGCGGTATTGGAACCGACATCCAGACCCGTCGGGTGGATGAAGCCCGCGAAATTCCCGTACTTCTCTACCAGCGGGGGGTTATTGGGCTCCAAGGGAACGAGCCGGCCATCGTCGACGATAAAAAGCCCGTTCTCGTTCCTGACGATCAGCGCACTGTGTCTCTCCCACTGAAGGATATCGCCCGTCTTCAGCTCAGCAGGACCATTGACCACCGAGGGGGGATGTTCCGCCGTGATCTCGCCCGCTGTCCCTTTATATGCGGATACCGCATCGAGAGCGGTGTTTTGCGTCTGCTTCTGCAAAGCCTCCGCCACCGGCGGTGATGCCTGCACCTTCGTATCACCGATCTGGACCGTCGGCGTGGCGCCGAGCGCCGTAACCGGCGGCGGGGTGCCAGCGTACGTTGGGGCTGTCACACCGGGGGCCCCCTGCTGTACTGGTTGATTTGCGGTAGCCGTCTGGGCGTTGCGATTCCGCTCGCGTTCGCGCCGCCGGTCCCACTCATCCTGCCGATCTCGATCCCGCTGCTCGTAAGCCTGGGCGTCATCGGGTTGGCGATTCTGCGGGTTCATAATCCCGCTCAGGGCGCTGGTCATCGCTATTTGCCGCATAGTGTCGGCCATACTGTTGTCGCTGCTGGCAGGTGCTGCGGCAGTGCTGATGGGCTGACCCGAAGTGGTTCCGGTGCCACTTCCGGTCCCCGTCCCGGTTCCACCGTATGGCGACGATGAACCGCCGGTTGCAGGGTAACCACTCGTGGTGGATGTATCCACAGTTCCGGTGTCGGAGATCGGCTGGGTGCCCGTACCCGTGGTATCGGTCGAGCCACCGAGCAGATCGTCGTAGGTGGAACCCCAGTCTTCGTTCGACGTGCCGGTTTGCTGGGTCGACGTATTCGTTGCCGGTGGCGGCACATAGGGGCTGTTGTTGCCGACGGAATTGTTGGCGTTGTTATTATTGCTGTTCGCGTTGTTGTTGTTCGCGTTATTATTATTGTGATCCCGGGCGTTCTTGTTGTCGACATCCTCCGCCTGCTGCTGATACTTCTTCGTCGCGTCCCCGTAGACCTTGTCCCATTCCTCGACGGCGTCATCGATGGCCCGGACGTAGTACCTCTGCTCCGCTTCCGCAGTCAGGAACCATTTGTCGTGACCGTCGCCGTTCTGATCCGTATTCTTCTCGTATACGGGAATCTGCATGTCGGAAGTAGGCGGACCTCCGGATCCCTCCGTAAGCTGGTTGCCGGTGCGCGTGAGACCCGAAGGCTCATACTTCAGGTCGTCGTTCAGGTCGTTCATGATCCGCACGAGCGCCTTGAATGTATCGGAACCCGTGATCTTGGAGTCGTACGTGGTACTCGTGACGTCTTTATGATCGTCAGTGTACGTGTTCTGCCGCTTTTCCAGCTGTTCCTTCAGATCCTTGTGCGCGGTCCTCACGCCCGACCAGCCGTCCGCGGAGGTGACCTGCTCACCGTCGAGCACCTGCGTAAAGTCGGGCGCAGCCTTCGGATTACCGAGACCGAGGGTATCGAAATCCCACTGCATGGTGAACTCGGTGTCCTTGATCAGAAGTTTCAGCGCCTCACTAGCCCCTTTCGGCTGATACAGGTCGACATACTGCGCATGCTTCTTCTCATTTTTGAACTTTTCGAAGCCGTATTCTTCGTATTCGACTTTCGCGGCATCGTCCTCTTTGGTCTTCTTGACTTTCAGGTAGTCGTCCGGGTTTCCGCTCTCCAGCGCTTTGACGAGATCCTTGTATTCGGGTTTGTCCTTGAGGTCACCGGCATCCTTGAGGAGTTGTTCGAACAGCGTGTATTCATAACTTTCGGAAGACTTGACGTCTCGAAGCCGGTCGAACGCTTCCTTGAACTCGGTCGAGTTAAGGCCGGCCAGCTTGTCCAACGAATTCTTGGCCTGGTCATCCTGAAAACCAACGGAATCCCAACCCCCTGCTTCATAGTCCTTTTTGATTTGACCGACTACGTCGTCTACCTTGCTCATAAGGCTCTCCTCTGCTCACCGGAGCTCTCGAACCCCGCCGGACCACCCGACATTCCGGCAACGGAGGGGGGAGTTCCGCCATGGCCGACGGCATCGACTCCGCTGGAGCCCACCTCGACCCCGGGGGCGAATACGGCATCGGAAACTGCCGTACTCCTGCGGGGCGTCTCGGTCGCCACGACACGCGCTGCCGCCGGCAGCAAAGGGTGTTCGGCTATCTCACCGTACGCGTAGAGCGCATCCCGCAAAGTCTGTCGATCGGGCTCGCCCGCGGCGAGCAACAGCAGCAGTTCGTCAGCACGGCGTTCGAATACCATGCCGCGCTGAATTTCGGTACCGGTTACGTTCGGGGAAACGCCGCCGACGGGCATGTGAGACAAATCGATCCGCCGTGCTGCCAGTGCGGCCGCCGTCATGGCATCACCGACTCGAATCTCGTCCCACCAGTTCGCGGGGATGGGCAGACCCGCCTGCAGCGCATCGAGGATCGGGGCACGGTGGAAGGAACTCTCCGCGCCGATCCCGGAGATCGCGGTGCGCACCCGGGCATCCGCCGCACGCGCCAATTCGATGCACTTGGCTCGGATTTCCACCTCCGGTACCGCGGAGGCCTGCCACAGCGACTCGTCCGACCCAGCCAGCGCGAGCCGGTCGACCAGTCCGACACCCGGCGAGGTGAGGTCGACGGCGGATTCGGCGGCGGACACCCGATCCTCGATGGCGACATCGTCGCCCAGGGCCATGCGCAGGTTGTCCGATATGGCCGCAGACGACACCAGGGCACTGATGCGGCCGGCCCTGCGCCGGCTCACCGACAAGAAGAATTCGGCGAGCATTCGGGCCGGGTCGGCGGTACCTTCCAAGGCAGCTACGGTCTCCCGGCCCGCGGTACCGAGAATGTTGGCCCACCTCCACGGGATGACGACCTCCGCGGGGAGGAATAGTCCCGGAGGCAGCCAGCCACGACCCTCGGTGGAAGTCAGCAGAACCAACGGCCCAGCCGAAGTCCGCCCCACGCCCACTCCCCACTCGAGGTTCGGAGCCGAATCTCTTACCGCGGCCAACACTCCCGCGAGCAGGGTGCGAGCGAGCGCCAAGTCGTCTTCGGTCCGCTCACCCACCACGAAGGACGGGAGCGCACGCCGATTCTCGGCCGTGTGAAGCGCCGCCGCGAACGGGCCCGCCGGGAGTGGAGCGGGCGGTCGAACGGAGGCACCGCCACCACTGGAAAGAACGGGTCCCTGGCTCGGGGCCGCCATCACCGGCGCGAGCATTCCCTCCCCTGTGCCCGCACCACCGTTCGAGTCGACCGCAGTGTCCGTGGCACCGCTTGTCAGCGGTGGATCGACCGATCTTTCGACTCCACCGGCGTGGGACCCATCATCGACATCGGGCTCCGGCACGCCGGACACGAAGGGCATCCCGCCAGTCGGTGCGGCGACTCCGGACGGCCCAGCACCGTCGGGCTGCGGCGCCGACGCGGCGGGCGCCACCTGTGCGGCGGGCGGCGCCTGTGCGCGATCGGGGGTTCCAGTTCCACTTGGCGTCTCAGGTGCAGTTGATGTAGTGGTGGAAGGTGGCTGAGAGCCATTGCTGCTCGGCGCCTCGGGGTCGGGATACCCCGGCGTCGGCCGATCGTCGGCTGCGCCTGGCGTAGGACCGCCCCGAGGCGCTCCATCGAACCCCCCCGCATGGCCGATTTGTTGTCCGCCGGAATTGTCGGCATTTTCGAGAGCTTCGGCAGTCGCGAGCAATTCGTCGCGCGTACGCTCATGTTTTGCGGCGAGACGCTCCGCGGACTCGTGGCGCCTGTTGTAATAGTCCACCAGCGCCGCGCGCACGGGGTCGGCGATCATGCCATACGTGTGTTCGAAGTCGGCGAGCCAGTCATGTGGGATCTCGCCCCACTTCCGGATGTCCGCAGCGAGCAGATCGTGCTGCTTCGCGATGCTGCGTAGCTGATCTGGCTCAACATCCAGGTAATTGGGCATGCTCCGTCGATCCCTCCCGCCTGCTATCTCGCGTTTATTGTTCCGCCTTCCCAAAGTTGGGGACCGGATCGCTGCCGGTTTGCCACTCCTTCATGACGTCAGCGAAGGGTCGCGGCAGGTTGTCGGGGTTGTTCATAGCGAAATGGTATTGCCGTCGGGCATCTTCGGCGCTCTCGGTGATAGCGGCCAAGATTTCGGCGGCGAGTTCCTGATTGGCGAACCGGGCGCAGGTTCCGGGTGCCAGGTAGAGATCCCGCAGCCGTCCCTTCGCGTCGACCTCGGGTATGACCAACCCACTGGGAGATGGTCGGCGCGCGACGATCGCATCCGCCCGATCGCGCATGTCAGCGATGCGGTGCCGCAGCTCCCTGGCCATGCTGAGTCCCGCGCGGACGTAGGGGTGGACTTCTCTCATCAATCCTCACTCATCCACGGGGCAGAACGCCCGCATGTGCAGCGACCGCCCAGTCGCCCCTGACTCGTACCATCGCCGGGCGCCTCGGCCGGCCACTTCCAGAATGCGGCACCCCGGCGGACCATAATCCCCAGCAATGGGAAGCACTCATACTCGGGTCGACACCAACTTCCCGCAGGTGAGACCGCTAGATCCGTGAGGCCCCCATCGAATCGTTCACCACCGACTTCGGCGGCATCCGGCGCGCCGTCCCGAGGGCGGTCCACCGGATGCCCTCTGCGTTTCCCTCCGCGCTACTCGGCTCGGGACAGCCGTTGACGTTGCGCGGCTCAGGGCACTCTTGCGACGGACAGACCATCACCGAGGGAGACATGCTCGTCACCTACGCGCCGGAGGCCGCTGCTCAGCAAGTGCGGGAGCTCGGTGATGGCCTGATCGAGGTTCCCGCCGGGATGAGCTGGTACGGCTTGGAGCGATATTTGAATCGCCGCGGCGCGGCGATTCCGGTACTTCCCGACTACCTGCATATGTCGGTGGGTGGCACCCTCTCGGTCGGCGGCATCGGAATCGACTCGATTAGCCACGGCATGCAGGTCGATCACGTGGAACGAATCCAATTGATTGATGGCACCGGGACCAGCCGATGGTGCTCACGCACCGACCATCCCGAGCTGTTCCGATTCGCACTCGGCGGCCTGGGGACCATTGGGTTGATCGAACGGGCGGTGCTGCGCACGGTGCCATACCGCCGCGACACCCACCTACACCGCACACGGCACGACACATTGACCGACCTCGTGAAGCACACAGAAGAGATTGCGCAGCGCGACGATATCGACGTGTACTACGCGTCGGTCCGATCCGGCATGATCCACACCGCTACCGGATGGCATGGCAGCGGTCCGAAGCGGTGTGGCGGCGCGGACTGCGCAATCATTTCCGATCTGTCGTTGCGTGGCAACTACGGCACCGCGCGGACCATTGCGCCACCTCCCGACCATGTGCGCCTATGCACCGACTACCTCGTGCCCGCCGGCACGCTCGCGCCGATGCTCGCGGCCGTGGATACGTTACGGCGCCGAGCTCCGTCGAACCGCGGACTCGAAACGTGGTGGATTCTGATCGTGCGCCGTCCCCCCGACGCGGTCCAGTTTCCCTTCACGCCGGGCGGCACCGCCCCCGTATCGATCGGGGTGGGCTTGTATACGTCGGTGCACCGCGACCCGGACGCCGTCGCCGCCACTCGAACGGTCTTCGGCGGCCTTCTGGAACGTTGCCTCGAGTTGGGCGGCCGTCCCTACCTCTATGGCTCCAACGACCTCGACCCCGCGCTGACCCGGCGACTCTACGGCACCGACTTGGATCGGCTCGCACAGCTGCGCTCGGCCCATCGCCTGGAACACGTCAACGCACACCTCCCGCTCGCGCGGGCGGCCCTCGCCGGGCCGGTCCCGAGCTCTTCGCCCCCCGCGGCGCCGATCCGGAACGGTCGACGCTGACCATGGCCTCGTCTAGAGCGGCGGGAGACTATCTAGTCGACTTGGCCGACCGGTTGGCTGTCCACTGCGATCCTGCGCCGATCCGCGCGATCATGGAACGCGCCTGCGGAGGGCAACTCCAGGAGCGAGGGCCGGATGGACACCGCGCCAGTCTGCTGACCGTCTCCGGCCTTCCGTTCGAAGCGAGCGTGTCTGGCAGTCGAGGGAAGGTGGCGCCTGTCGTCCGTTACGCCACCGAGACGGAGACCCAAGAGACGCACTTCGCCGCTCGCCTCGCCGCGCAGGTCGCCGCGATCCGTGATCTGGTCACATGGCTTCCGAACGGAGACGAGGCGGTCGCCGACATGCTGGAGTCCTTCGTCACTACGCTGTACCCCGATCCCGCGACGGTTGCCCCTCGGCATCGCTCCGCGACCTGGATAGGCGTTGTCCATCATGCCGCGGTGCCGCAGCATATTGCCCGTTTGAAGGTGTACGGCTATCCGACGATCGTGGCCGGAGGGCTGCGCCGGTTGTGCGATGCCTG
This sequence comes from Nocardia sp. NPDC004260, assembly GCF_053603155.1. Taxonomy (NCBI): domain Bacteria; kingdom Bacillati; phylum Actinomycetota; class Actinomycetes; order Mycobacteriales; family Nocardiaceae; genus Nocardia; species Nocardia sp. NPDC004260. Next base: position 63,540 of record NZ_JBSGEZ010000044.1, read on the forward strand.
GCCTGCGTTCGCCGGATTGGTGCCGGTACCCGACCACGAGAAACTGATCAAGCCAGTGATCGCCGCGCTCGAAGTGGACGCGCACGGCGACGTGAAGTACAAGATCTACCTGCGAACCCGGAACGGTGATGCCGCCGTGCCGATGAAGCTGGTCCGATACTTCGGCCATCCGGCGTGGGAGGCACTGGCCGAACTCGCTCAGTCCGGCCTAGAGGCGACCGAACTGCATCAGCACGACTTATTCGTGTGCTGTACGCGCGGCGCGGACGCCCCCAGCTTCGGGCTCTCCTTGCTCGGGCGCCGCGACAACGACCTGACCGGACTCGCGCGCGAACTCGCCTCCCGGCACCACGGCACCACTGAAGCCGTCGATGCGCTCGCACGGGCCGCGGAGTCGACCGGGGCGACCTGGCGCTATTCAGGGGTCGGACTGGGTTTCTCCGCCGACCACGGTATCGACAAACTCAACGTCTACGGTAGCCCCGCCTGGAGCAACGCGTAGTCCGCAGCCACTGTCCGCGCCTACCCCTACTGTTGCCGAACGCGGACTCGCTAAATCCTTTTGCGGACGGAGGACCTTGGCGGCCCGAAAGGGCTTACACGTCGAAGTACAGCTCGGACTGCCTGCACGGCGTTTGCCGTAGATGACGATATTGACCAGGTGGGCCTCACCTGCAGAATCGCCGCTGGCGACGTTTGACAGTGAGCACTATGCGGGAACGTGCTGCGTACTCTCTGCGTACTCAGTCCAGCTCAGCGTCTGCGAAGCGCGCAATCGCAAACGGCAGCGATACGACGGCCTTGGGCGAGCCATGGCCGCGGACCATCGACAACTCCAGACGGTGCCGACCCAGCCGGGCGGGCTGCATCACGTACGGGAAACAGAGATTCTGCTGCCACGGCTCGCCGTCCACCGCTGGACCGGATTTGTCCAGGTGGCAGAGGTGCTGAACTTCTGTGTGGATTCCCCCGGCCGGATCGATTAATGCCACCTGCTCCCCGCCCGGACCGAAGACTCGACCGGTGACGACCACACTGTCTCCGGTGCCGAACTCGGCCGACACGATCACTGCGGCCGTGATCGACGCCCGGCAGGGTACGTCTTTTACCAGCATGTAGGTGATCCCGCCTCCTCGGATGTCGAAGGTGCCATTGACGCTGACTTGATCACACAACATCGCGGAGATCAGACGCGCCTCCGACACCCTCTGATACCTGAACCACTCAGCTGCCTGCTCCACCGAAAACGCACTTGTCGCTACGGCAAGGACGAATGGCTCAGCCTCGATGCCAGGTACGTACCGGATTTCTACCCCGTTGACCTCCAGGAAGGTCAAGGCGGCAAGCCAGGAGGTCCGCTTGTTGCCGTCCGAGAAGTACTGGGTGCTGGCGAGGCCGTGTAGCAGTACAGCCGCCTTCGACCAGAGATCGGGGAAGAAGTCCGTATCACCAGATCCTGATTGCGGACGATGAACGGCCGCCTCGAGGCCCGCCCGATCGACAAGACCCGCGCCTTCGCCCCCGTATCGCTGATTTATGAGAACGATCGTGTCGACCGTTAAGTACTCGATCGTCAACGTGCCAAGCGTTCGAGCAGGTCAGACCAGCGCCCGGACAGCTTGTCAGCGGCCTGAAGCGCCTTCTCTTGGTCCGCGTAGCGCACACCCTCGGGCGACGTCGACTCTGTCGGCCGCTCCTTGGTGTCCTTACGGTCCTGCTGCATGACAGCCATGATACCGGCAGAGCTCATGCCTACACGCTGTCTGGCACCTTCACATCCCGCACTCGCAGGATCGCGGTTTCCGGGTCGCCCCACTCAGGCATCCACCATGGCGCCTCCTGCCACGGCAGCTTCACATCGTCACCGAGTTTCTCATCCCTGATCAGCCCGCCTACGTCTGTGAGGTAGCGAACACATTCACGCAACCACTCGATCCCGGCTAGGGCGTCGCGCAGCTCGGACTCGGAGAGCTTGTCAGTGTGTGCCCATTGCACCGACCACACATCGTTTCGCCACTCATGAGCATTTGGCTTGTTGCCAGATCTGCCCGCTTCCGGCTTCCCCAGCGCAGCGAAGGTCACGATTGCGCTGCAGAGGCGGAGACTGGTGTGTCGGTTGCGGCTGGTTCTTGCGGGCAGAAGCTGTCGGGTCGCGTCATGCGAGTCGGTAGAGAGCGGGTTGGGCGGAGATGTTGTTGGCGGCGAAGTTGGCCAGGACGAACCGGCGGAACGACGGCCGGAAGATCATCTGCGGCGCTATGTCGCGCAGCCGATCCCATCGGCAGTGGTTGATAATGCCGTAGTCGCGTGGTTCCCCTGGGAGTGGCTGCATGACCCGGGAGTTGTCCAACCCTGTATTCACCGCCCACCAGCCCGCTGTGTACTCCCAAACCGGAATGAGTTCCTTCTCGTCTTGTCCGTAGAAGAAGTTGAACAAGAACACTCCTTGCCGGGTGGCATCGACATCGCCCATGTTGCGCGCGTTGAGCGCGGCAACCTCGAAAATGCGGTCGGCCGTGCCAGCCACCAGGTCAGACAGCTGGCGGTAGTCCGAGTGCGAGCGCAGTGTATCGATCGCGGCTGGATCGGCGACCTCGATCAGGACTACAAGATCATAGCGAGCTGGCCGCAGGCCGTCCGCGGCGGCAGCGTGGCGCAGCAGCCGATGATTCTGGCCGAAGACCAGGTGGGCGAAGCCCCGGAAAACTGTGGCGCGCACAACTTCCGGGAGTTGCGCGAGATCTGCCGCCGCTGTTTTGCTCTCGAGGACGAGGCGCGCCTTGTTGCGGCTGGCGGGCAGAAACATCGGCCGCCGGTCGACCTCGGCCGCGAGTAGCAGATAGGCGGTGGCACCGGGCGCGATTAGTGGTGCAGTGCGCGGGTTGAGGTGTTCGTTCACGATGTGCATGATCTGCGCTCCTTCTTCTACGCGATGTCAAACGCCCGTATGCCAACGCGCGTTGACATAACCTTCGATCGACGAGCCGAAGATGTCAACACTTGTTTGCCAACACTTGTTCGCCATGCCGGTCGTTGATGAGGAGATCGTTCGAGGCAGTCAAGGCGTTGATCCTGTGTCAATGGCCAGTGAGCCCTACCCCTTTGGTCCTGATGACCGTTGACAGTCGGTGCGATGTCAGTCAGTCGGGCTGCACCCACCCGTTGTCGCGGGCACGGTCCGCCAGCCGGGCACCCCGACCCCTCTGGCCGAGTGGGTCCAGGCCACGTATCCGGCGCTGGCGAAGCGGGCCGAGGACGAGGGCGCGGTGATCCTGTTCGCCGACCAGGTCGGAGTGCGG
>NZ_JBSGEZ010000045.1:0-65547 GCF_053603155.1 Nocardia sp. NPDC004260
CGCAACTGAAGCGACACAACCGACTCCGCCTCACCCACCGACCGGTTCGCAAATTTGACGACCAGGTCAAACCCTTATGTGAGCGGCATTGCACCCGGCCCGGCATCGGCCGCGATGTGCTCGGCACCCAGGTCGCGCCGCTGATGGAACATCCGGACCTGTTGGAGACGCTGCGGATCCACATCGACAACGACCTCAACCGCCAGCGCACAGCTCGGCAACTCCATGTGCATCCGAACACCGTCGATTACCGGCTGCGCCGAATCGCGCAGCTCACCGGACTCGATCCCGCCGACGCCAGGGGACTGTGGTACCTGCGTTCAGCACTGATTGTCTGGACCGACGGCGGCACCCGACGGCTCCCCGCCGATGCCAGGCGAATGGCCGACTCGCGGTAGTCCGCAGGCTGCTCGCGCCCTCGACAATCCGCGATGGAGGTGCGAAGAATATCCGGACGTGCGACGCACGCCGCGCGGATGCTCATGGAGGTGCGTGCCGTGGCCGATCGAGTGCCCGGAGGACGTCTGGTCAGGAGCGGTCGGTTGGGCAGACTGGCCGCAGGCCAAGCCGTGCGTGGGGTCGGAGCCCGGTTGTCGATGATCGGCAGGACCGAAGAGGCCCGGCGCGTACTCGCCGAACGTTCCACACTCGCGACCGCGCAGCAGGTTGTCACGGTGCTCGGCAGCATGAAAGGCGCGGCGATGAAGCTGGGCCAGATGCTGTCGGTCCTCGATGTCGACCTCGTTCCCGAATCGCATCGCGAACTCTTTCGGACCAAGCTGGCCGAACTCCGCGATCAGGCGCCGGCCGTGCCGTTCGCGGAGATGCTGAAAGTCATCGAGGACGATCTCGGACCCCCTGCGCGCGTATTCGCCGACTTCGACGAGACACCGATCGCCGCGGCATCGATCGGCCAGGTCTATCGGGCACGACTGCACGATGGGCGCACCGTCGCGGTAAAGGTGCAATATCCCGGTGTCGATCGAGCCGTCCACGCGGACATGCGCAATCTCGAGATGCTCAGCAAGCTGTGGAAGTCCATGTTGCCCAGCGCCGCCGACAATGCCGTGCTGGACGAGATCTCGCGCAATATCGGTAACGAACTCGACTATCCGCGGGAAGCCAGGACCCAGCATCGGGTCGCGATGCGTTATCGCGGGCATCCTTTCATCACCGTGCCCGACAGCATCGAAGAGTACTGCGCGCGAAAAGTTCTCGTGACGGAGTTCGTCGAAGGCGACAGTTTCCGGCAGATCCGGACGCTACCCGACGCCGAGCGTGATCGGCTCGGTGAATTGATCTACCGCTTTTACATCAGTTCGCTGTTCTGTGACAACGAATTCTGCGGTGACCCCCACCCGGGCAATATCCTGCTCACGGCGGACGGCGGGCTCGCATTCGTCGATTTCGGACTCTACGACCGGATGGATCCCGCGCATGTCGACTTCGAGCGCGCGTGTCTGCGGGCGGCCGGGGAAAACCGTGCCCATGACCTGTACGAGGCGTGGGTCGCGCGCGGCATCATCGACCCGGATGCGGGCGTCACGGCGGAGGAATGCTTGGAATACGTCTGGGCCGCGGCGGGGTGGCATTTGCTCGACGAGCGGATAATGATCACCCCAGAGGTCGCGACCGGTGCGGTGGTTTTCGCTGTCGATCCTCGTGCTGCCGAGTTCAAAGGTATGCGACAGCAACTGCTTCCGCCGGAGCACGTGTTCTCGCGCCGCGCGGATCTGTTCACCTTCGCTGTGCTCGGTCAGTTGCGAGCCGCCAACAATTGGCATCGACTCGCGCGTGAGTGGCTCTATGACGAGCCTCCCGTCACCGAGATCGGGCGGGCCATCGCAAAATGGCGGGACAACTTGTGACGCTCCCTGTCGCACAGTGATTCACTGATCGAGGCTCGCCTAACCGATCCTCTCGGGTTTTCGGATCCCCCAACCCGCTGATGGACTCCGACGCCTCGCGTTTCGGTTTGCCGGTCCGGAACGGAACTGCGCGCCGCGGTATCTCGTCGGCAGCCCGACCTCATGCGGTGGAACTCGCATTCTCTCGTTCTGTGGCCGCTCATATATCGAGCTGCAACTTTGCAGTGAGCCGCCCAGAATCCGTTGCTGACCAGCGTTTTTCACCGATTTCCGTCCTATCGTTGCTGCCGTTCGACATTGCGAGGCGCGCCTGCCGGCAAGGACAACCATGCCGAAATACGGAAAGGCATTCGATGAGATCAAGCGTCAGTCGGCGAATATTGCGCACCGCCGTATTCACCGTAACCGCGACCATGACGATGGGGTTGAGCGTGCTGACCGTGCACGCGGCCCCGGAGGCGGGTCCGACCGAGCAACAGTTGGCCGATTACATCGCGGCGGGCCGTAAGGCAGCGCCGGTGGCGGATTCGGGGAGTGCGGGGTCGGGGTCGGCGTGTACGTCGGGGAGTGGTGCGGGTTCCGGGAATGGATCCGGTGACTGCTACGGGGGTTCGGGCAGTAGTTCGGGGTCGTCGGGTGGTTATGCCAGTGACACCGTGGGATTCGGTCCGCCGATGACGTCGTGGGTGGCGGCGTTCGGGTACGGATTGACGCATCCGGATGCCGCGCCGCCGGGAGCGAACGACTGGAACTGTAAGCCGACGGCGGAGCATCCGCGTCCGGTGGTATTGGTGCACGGGACGTGGATGAACGCCTACAACGGATTCGCGTTCATGGGGCAGCCGATCAAGGACGCGGGGTTCTGCACGTTCACGTTCAACTATGGACGGTCGAATCTGTTGGAGGGCGGCGGTCTCGGGTCGGTGTTGCCGGGGGTGATGGGCACCGGTTACATCCAGGACTCGGCCAAGCAGTTGGCGGTCTTCGTGGATCGCGTGCTGGCGGCGACGGGAGCCTCGGAGGTGGATCTCGTGGCGCATTCCCAAGGCGGGTCGATGTCGAACTGGTACACGAAGTTCGAAGGTGGCGCGGCGAAGGTGAAGAACTTGGTCACTTTCGGTGCGACGCATCACGGGACGAGTCTCGACGGGATCGGCGCGTTGGGGCGGGCGATCAACAACTTCGGAATCGATGTGCTGGGTTTCATCGAGATTTTCGTGGGGCACGCGGGAATTCAGCAGACGATCGGTTCCGACTTCGTCAACAAGCTGAACGAGCACGGTGACACGATCGCGGGGGTGGACTACACCGTGGTCGGTACCCGGTACGACGAGATCACCAATCCGTATGACCTGACGTTCCTGAAGGCGGCGCCGGGGGTGTCGGTGCAGAACATCACGTTGCAGGACGGGTGTGAGCAGGACGTGTCGGATCATCTGACGATGATGTATTCGCCGCGAGCGTTGTCGATCGCGTTGCGGGCCTTGGACCCGGTGGGTCACCCGAATCTGGAGTGCACGTTCAACCCGTGGCTGCTGGGCGGGGGAGGTTCGCTGTAATCACTGGATTCTCGAGCGTGCGCCGTAGGCGGCGGTTCCAGTGGGACTCCGACGCCGCGTTCCGGCGCACATTCGCCGCGAAGTCTCGATCATCGACGCGTTGCCCCGATCGATGATCCGCACCGCGGCGAAGTGCCCATCGAGCGACCTGGACCCTCGCTCGATGGGCACACCCATGCGGTCAGTGAGCATGTCTGGAGAGCAGCGGCCGACCGACCGGCTCAGACCGCGGCCTCCCAGGCGAACCCGTCCGGGTCCACGAAAGGGCCGATATTGCCGCGGATGGCGATCCGGTGCGATCCGGTGCCTTCCGGTGCGATGCCGGCGTCCTTGGCCGCGGCACGGCGCCCGTAGAGCGCCAGTTTGACCGACGCGGCCGGGGTGGCGAACTCCACGTACTTGCTGCCGAAGCTCTTCGCGACGGCCAGGCCGTGGTCGATGTAGAACTGCTTGGTCGCCTTGACGTTGTCGACCCCGAGGAGCACGACGAAATCGTCGACTTCCCGAGTGGCCGGGCCGGTGTCCTTCTTCGATGACGTCGCCACCTTCCAGAGCGCACCGTCCGGCGCCTGGACGACGCCGCCGTAGCCCCAGAAGCTCTTCTTGACGGGCTTGAGCGTCGTCGCTCCCGCGTCGACAGCGGTACCGACGAGGCTGTCGACGGTGCTCGGCTGAGACACCACCAGCGAGAGCACGTAGCCCCGGAAACCGCTGGTCGGGGCGTCGGAGGCGCGGAAGCGCAGCTTGTCGCCGAGTCCGAACGCGGCGGCGTAGAAGGCCTCGGCGGCGCCCGGATCGGGCACCTCGAGCACGACGGAATCGATTGCGGCCTGATCAGTGGTGAGGTTCATGGCACCAACGCTAGGCGGCGCGCGGCGAGCGACGCTTCTCGATTCCTGACCGGTCGGTTCCGGCGGCCCGGGATCCTGGGTGTGCCTGGTCGGCCGCTGCGGCGTGGCGTCGGGATCGGCTTGCTCGTGTCCGCTGTGGGTGTTTACTGAAGGAGCGGTTCGGTTCGTCCACCCTTCGATGGCGGTTCGAGGTGCGTATGCCGGTATGGCGGATTCGCGAGTTTCGTGACGCTGATCTGGATCAGGCGATCCAGATCTGGGAGCAGAGCCGTATGGACACCGCGGGTGAGCCGGTGTTCGCGTTGGCGGAGGTGCTGGCGTCCGCGCGGGCGGGGCAGCAGGCGGTGGTGGCCGAGATCGGCGAAGAGATGGTCGGTATGGCCGTCGCGCAGGTCCAAGGTGAGCGGGCGTGGGTGTTGGTGGTCGCGCTCGGTGCGCAGTGGCGTCGGCGCGGTATCGGCAGTGCGTTGCTGACCGAACTGGAGAGGCGTCTGCGGGCGGATGGGGTGCGGCGGATCTGCACGCTCGTTCCCGAGGGCGCCACCGGGTCGGTCGCGTTCGAGAATTCCGGCTATCTGCGCAGGACGGGTTTGGTCTTCTACGAGCTGGTCGAACCGTTGGCGCCCGCGCAGTCCAGCCTGCTGAGCGAACTGGGCGGTCGGCTGTTGCCGCCGGGACTGTGGGAGTCGATGGCGGGCATGGACCGAGAGAAAGAGGTCATCGAGCGGCGGATCGTGCTGCCGTTGGCGCGCCCGGATGTCGCGGAACGTTATCGGGTCATGCCACCCAAGAGCGTGATCTTGTTCGGACCGCCGGGGACCGGGAAGACCAGCTTCGCGAAAGCGGTCGCTTCACGGTTGGGTTGGCCGTTCGTGGAGTTGTTCCCGTCTCGGCTTGCCGCGGCGGCAAGCGGTGGTCTCGCGGCCTCTTTGCGCGAGGTGTTCGCGGATTTGAGCGACCTCGATGAACTGCTGTTGTTCATCGATGAGGTCGAGGAGATCGCCGGTGCGCGCGAGGGGACGGCGACCAGCCCGGCGCACGGGGTGACGAACGAGTTGCTGAAGCTGATCCCGGTTTTCCGGGAGGACTACAGCCGATTGCTGATCTGCGCGACCAACTCGGTCCGGTCTCTGGATTCGGCGTTCCTGCGGCCGGGCCGCTTCGACTACGTGATCCCGGTCGGCCCGCCCGACGAGCCCGCACGCAAGGCGATCTGGCGGCGCTACCTGGGTCCGGCAGCCGAGAGCATTGATCTCGAACGCCTGGTCCGCGCGACAGTCCACTTCACTCCCGCGGACATCGAGTTCGCCGCGCGCGCCGGTGCGCAGTCGGCATTCGAACGCGCGGTCTGCGAGGAAACGAGCGAACCCGCCGACCTCGAGGACTATCTTGCCGCCGTCGCGAACACTCGCCTGACGCTGACACCGGAAATCCTGACAGCGTTCGAGCAGGACCAGGCGAACTACACCCGCCTATGAGATTCGGCCACAGTTGAGGCGTGATTCGAGGGGATGCAGGACTCAATACCGAGGAGTGGGCCGCCCTGCGCTGGACGCCTTCGCCGATCACCTCTCCGAGGCCTGCCGAAGGGGGTGCGACTCCATCAACAGTTCATAAGATCTGCGGCGGTCGCTCGGGTCGTACAGGTCGGTCTTGATCAACAACTCGTCGGCGCCGGTGGCATCGACCAGCGCTTGCAACTGCGGTAGCACCGTGGCGGCGCACCCGACGAACACACCGGTCAGCTTGTCACCGGTGTTCCGGATATCCATATACCCGTGTGCTTCAGCGGTTTGCGGGCTGGGCAGTTGTATCGGTCGGCCCTGCCGCCGCCGGGCGATCTTCATTCTCAATGATCCGGCCAGCCACTGCGCTTGCTCGTCGCTGTCGGCGACGATAACCGCCACACTGATGACGATGCGCGGAGCCGGGCACAGCGATGACGCATCGTTCAGGTGCGTGCGACGAAATCGACGACCGATCTAGTCGGATCGGCCCTGGTGTGGGAAAGAAACGTTCGTTTGTGACTCACACCAGAGGTGATTGCGTTAGTTGAGCTGTTGCGGTACTGCCGTGAACCCCGTCTCGCCGACGGTGATGACGCAGTGCGCGTCATGCCGGTCGAGCTCGTGCAGCGCTTCCAACAAATGGGTGGACATAAGCGATTGCCACTGTTGCCATTTCTGGTCTTCGGGATAGAGCGAGGACTTGCTCACCTCGACGTAGTAGGCGCGCAGTTCATCGCCCGTGACCGCGAACTCGATGGGCACATCCAGTCGTTCACCGCCACGGCCGGTGATCTGCAAGCCCCGATCCGACGACGAGATCTCCACCTGCCACTCGCGGCCTGCCGCGATCACCGATTGCGTCAGCTCGGCTGTGGTGGGGTGCGAGCTAGGCACGACATTTACCTCCAGGGAACGCAGTGACGATGACGCCGTTATCGACGATGACTGTGGGTTCGACGGTTTTCGCGATCTGCCCGTTGACGTGGTTGACCAAGTATATCTGCCCTGAGTAACAGGTTCGAGCGCCTTGCGGGACAACGAGGTCGGGGGTATCCAACGATTTACTGATCGCCATGTCAGCGATGTCGCGCCAGTTGCGGTTTTCTATGGCTGCAAGCCCTTGCCACTCCTCGCCGTGCTTGGCTTGGATGTGCCGGAATCCATAGCTGGTGTTACCGCAGGTCAACCGCGCTTTGCTGTATTTCGCGACAACTTTGTCTTCGGGAGTGCTGATACCGCACGCTCCCCACACTTGCTGTGCCGAAGCTGTTGGCGCGGAACTGATGACGGCGGGAATCGTCGCTGCGAGCTATCGATCTCGATCGCACCGAAGAGGTATTGATTTGCGCGATTTCACCGGCCCTCGTATTCAACTGCGCCCCAAAGTGATCTGATCTCATCCAGATCGATCTTCAGCGGATCGACCATCGGGAATTTCCCATTGCCAGCACCGAATCCGCTACAGCAGGCGCGAACGCCTCACTCCGGAGGCGGCGGGGTTGCGGCCCGGCCTGGCCCATCGACGGGTGCCGGGGTTGCGGCGCGAGGAGTTGGCGCGCGGCGGGAGTGACATGTTGGTTATGCACTCCTTGATGCGTCGATGCGTCCGCATGTGTGGCGTCTGCCGGCGACGGCTGACCAGTCGCGATCACGGGTGGTCGCGATGAGACTGTGCGGGTCTGGGCCTCGACACCGGTCAGGAACCCGCGGTCCTTACCGGCTGCACCGCTTCGGTACCTGCGATGGACACCATGCGGTTCGGACAAGCGCCACTTCGCGCTTCGAGAAGCGGGCACTTGCAGAGCGTGGCCATCTGAGGTGGGGTGTGGGCTGCGACCGACGCGTGGTGGGCACGGAACGTCCTAGTGTCAACGCGCCGTCTGATCCTGTCCTCTCATCGCACTGGTCAACGCGGTCCGTGCCAGATCGCGTAGCCAGATGTGTGCGGGGTCGGTGTCATAGCGTTGATGCCATGACAGGTACGCCGGGGCCGGCGGCAGGTCGAACGGGAGCGGTAGCAGGACCAGCCCGAGATCGGCGGCGGCCGAACGCGCCGTGGATTCGGGGGCTGTGACGAGGAGGTCGGAGCCGCGCACGAACTCGAGCGCGGCTCTTTCGGTGGGCGCGGTCGCCACCACACGCCGGGTGAGGTCGAGCCGCGCGAGAGCGTCGTCGAGGATGTTGCCGAGCCTTCCGCGCCGCGAGACGGTGATGTGCTCGGCCGCGGCGTACCGCGCGGCGGTGACGGTCTCGACCTGAGTGAGCGGGTGCTCCCGCCGTACGACGATGACGTGCTGGGTCTCGGCCACCCGATCGGCGCGAATCTCGGGTGCGGTCGGGCGGTCCGCGTTCGCGGCGAGGTCGACCTCGCCGCGCCGCAACTCGGGGGTGTCGATGCTCGATTCCGCGATGAAGCGCAGACGCACGCCCGGCGCCTGCTCGCGCACGGCAGCGAGAAGGGCGGGGCCGCTGAGGGCGACCAGTGCGTCGTGCCAGCGCAGCGTGAAGGTGCGCTCGAGCGTCGCGAGGTCGAGTTCACGGCTTGGCGCCAGCACGCCCTGAACCTGCCGCAGCAGGTCGTGCACCTGTTCCCGGACGGCGAGCGCGTAGGGCGTCGGAGTCATCGTGCGCCCTGTGCGCACCAGGATCTGATCCCCTGTCGCGCGCCGGATTCGGCCGAGGCTTCGGCTCATCGCGGGAGCGGTGACGTGCAGGCGGTCGGCCGCGCCGGCCACGCTGCCTTCCTCCAGGAGAGCGTCGAGCGCGGCGAGCAGATTCAAATCCAATTGCATGAGAGTCATGTTAGACGTGCTTTACATGCACTTGAAGTTAATGATGACCCCTCCTAATGTTCGAAATGCGGGCGCAAAAGCCACGATTCTCGCCCGGCTGACCTCATCCCCCTGCCCAGATAGGAGCACCCGCCATGCCCGAGTCGATTCGCAACACCGGTGTTGCCACAGCTGCCGGCTCCGCCTCCGACGCCGACCTGCTCGCACACACCGCGATCGCCGTACGCACGGCGAGTTCGGCACTGCGGGAGCGCTTCGGCGACGTGGCCCGGTATCAGACCCGCGAAGAGCTGATGGGCGCGCTCGCCGCCAACGACGACACGGTCCTCGACATCCTGCGCCCCCGCCTCGAAGTCCTGCGCCCGGACGCCCGCTGGGTGGAGGAGGAGCTCGACGGCGGCGCTCTGCCGGTCGGCGAATGGTGGGTCGTGGATCCGGTCGAAGGCAATGTCAACCACCTGCACGCCCTGCCGGAGTGGGCGGTGACCGCCACCCTGGTGCGCGACAACCAGCCGGTGCTCACCGCGGTCCACCTGCCGCTGATCGGCGAGACCTACACCGCGCTCGCCGGCGCCGGCGCCCACCGCGACGGCCGGCCGCTGCACGTGTCGGGGACCACGGACCTCGGGCTGAGCATCGTGGCCACGAGCCAGGCCAGGCCGGACGAGGACGAGAAGGTCGTGCGGCGCGTCGGCTCCTCGATCACCGAGATGCTCATCGACGCGCTCGTGGTGCGCACAGCCGTGCCCGCCACCCTGCACCTGCTGAACGTGGCCGCCGGCCGGATCGACGCCTTCTGGCAGTTCGCCGGGGCCCGCGCGGACTTGCTTCCCGGGGCGCTGCTCGTCGCCGAGGCCGGCGGACGGATCTCCACCGCCGAGGGCCGCCCCTGGACCCCGGACAGCGACAGCTTCCTGGCCGCGGCGCCCGGCGTGCACGCCGATGCGGTCGCCACGCTCTCCCGCTGACCACCGACCAGAACAGAAAACTAGGAGGACCAGCTCACCATGAGCAAGATCGTCATTCTCGGCGGCGGCCGCGTCGGCGGCGGCCTGGCCACCGCCCTCACCCGAACCGGGCACGACGTGACCGTGGCGGACCGCTCGCCGGGCGCTGCCGCCGACGCTGCCCGGACAGCGCAGATCGTCATCAACGCCACGCCGGGCGCCGGCTCGCTGGAGCGGCTCGCCGCGCTGCGCGAGCAACTGCGCGGCAAGATCCTGGTAGACGTCTCCAACGCCACCGTCGACGGGCCGGACGGCCTGCCCGCAGACCTGCTCTACCCCGGCTCGAGCCTCGCGGAGCAACTCCAGGAGGCGCTCCCCGAGACGCACGTCGTCAAGACGCTCAACACGATGCTTCACTCGGTGATGACCGCGCCCGCCGCACTCACCCAGACGCCAACCGCGTTCCTCTCCGGTAAGGACCCGGAGGCCAAGCAGGTCGTCCGAGGGCTTCTCGCGGACCTCGGCTGGCACCAGGAGTGGATCACGGACCTCGGCGGGATCGAGAGCGCGCGGGCTGCCGAGGCCGCGATCTTGTTCGTACCGCACGTGATCCGATCCAGCGGATTCGCGCCCTTCGCGATCTCGATCGCTCGCTGATCCGCACGGAGTGCGCCTCCTGCCGAAGGCTTCGTCGATGGCGCCACCTGAACGATGTCGAGCGGCAGCATCTCTACCGGCTCGCACGACCTTGGTCGGAAGGCGACCGCGCGGATGCGCCGCAGCGGGTCCGGCCGGGGTTGCGGCGGCTGCTGGACTCGGCCGCCGACGTGCCCGCGTACATCGTCGGCCGCAACACCGACGTCCTGGCCTGGAACCGACTCGCCGCCGCGCTGATCACGGACTTCGGCGCACTGCCACCCGCCCAGCGGAACCTGGCCCGCCTCGTCTTCCTGGACGAAGGCATGCGCAGCCTCTACGCCGACTGGCCGGAGAAGACGCGCGACGTGGCCGCCTACCTCCGACTCGACGCCGGGCGTCACCCGGACGACCCGGAAACGGCGGCGTTGCTCGACGAGCTTTCCGCGAGCAGCGCGGAATTCCGGAAAGCGTGGGCAGAGCACCAGCTCGAGGACAAGACCCACGGCCGGTACGTCTACCGGCACCCGGTGGTCGGCGAACTGGACCTCGGCTTCGAAACCCTGCGCTTCCCGGACGATCCGGACCAAGCGCTGATCGCGCACACAGTCGAAGACGGGTCGGCCTCGCAAACCGCCTTGCGGTTACTCGCGATCTGGGCTGAGGAAACGCGGCCGGTGAGTTGAGACCACTCTTGCCATCGCGAGTTCCCCTCGTCGAGCGGCGCGCCACCATCGCCGTCCGGAGTCGATGGCACGCCGGCTCTTGCGCACGGTGGGTATCTGTGTGAGCAGGTGTTGCTGATATCGCCACGGCAGTTGTGGCCCGTGCCGAGCCGCCATCGCATAGGCGAGTTGCACGGGGCCGCGGTCGAGATACCGGTCAGCGTGTTCGAACCACATCATGCTGGTGCGGGCGGCCGCCTGGATCGGGCGCAGCGCAGCGCGGCGCAGTGCATCGTAGTTCTCCAGCGCGTCGGTGAGCTCGGCATGCTCGTATAGGTTCTGCGCGAGCACGACGGCGTCGACGATTGCCAACCGGGTGCCGGAACCGATGGTGAAGTGCGTCGTGTGCGCTGCGTCGCCGAGCAGCACCACGTTGTCGTGATACCAGGTCTTGTTGGTCACCTCGGGAAAGCGGCTCCACCTCGCTGCTTCGCCTCGTGTGGTGCTGAGCAAGGAGTGATCGTCGAGAGTGCGCGTAAATATGTTCTCCAAAACGCGCAAGTTCTCCGGGTTGTCCTCGGAATCGAATCCCAGCCCACGCCAAGTCTGCGGTTGGCACTCAACGATGCAGGTGCTGATTTTCCCGGCAATCGACGGGTAGGCATGGAACCAGATCCATCCGGCCGAGGTGTGTTCGAAAGCGAAGGTGAATCGGGTGAAGACCTTGTCCGTACCGAGCCAGACATATCGGTTCTCGCCCAGTGTGACGGACGTGCCGAAACGATCATTACCCAGCCGCCGTACCCGACTGTTCGCGCCGTCGGAGGCGACGACGAGATCGGTGTCGCCGAAACCGGACAGATCGTGCACCTCTCGCCCGTGCTGGACATCGACGCCCAGTTTGCTCGCCCGCCGGGAAAGTACGTCGAGCAATGCCGCGCGCCCCATGCTGAACCCGTAGCCCCCGAAATATGCGGGCGGGTCGTCACGTACATGGATTTCCTGTTCACGCCATAGGGCCGACCCGGCACGGACCGCCTGGGCGCTGTCGGGGTCATTCCGATACAGAATGTCGAGCAGGTCGTCCCAGTACACGACGCCCCAGCCATAGGTGGACCCAGCGGGATCGCGGTCGATCACCGTGATGTCATGAGCCGGGTCGCGTCGCTTCATCGAAATCGCGAAGTACAGCCCGGCCGGCCCGCCACCGACGCACACGATCTTCATATCGTCACCAGCTCCAGCCCGGTCGGTCGAACTTGGCTTCACATGAGCCGCGCTCGATGCGACCGAGCCCGGCACGCTGTACGTGTCCGGGCTCGGTCACCGGCGCTAGAAGCTGCCCCAACCACCCCAGCCGGGGTTCCACCACCCCCAGCCACCGTTACCCCAGCCACCGCCCCAACCCCAACCCCAACCACCGCCGCGGCCCCAGCCGCCGCCACCCCAACCCCAGCCGCCGCGGCCCCAGCCGCCGCCCCAACCCCAGCCGCCGCCATGACCCCAACCAGGGCTGTCGACGAGCTGGGTCGCAGACGTGGGCGTCGTTGCGCGGGCGGTAGGCGCTTGCGCCGCAGCTGCGACGACCGGAACTGCGGCAACAGCGGCTATACCGGCGGCGGCCGCTAACCGGGCGAACTTTGTATGTGAATTCTTTCTGTCGAACATGATAGGGCTCCAGGGACAGTCCCGACCTGCCCGAATTGTACGCGTTTTCGTAGAATTGTAGAAGTTGAAGCGTTGACTCAGATATAATGCCCGCCACCTTCCCGCCGGACGCAGCAGCAGTCGCGGGGACTTGGGGCAAACGGGGCACCGGGGGCGAGTCGCGCGTTCGATCCTTCGACTTCATCCGGCCGGTCCCCGCACCAACCGAATACAGGGACACCACCGTCGAGCCTGCCTCTCGACCGGAACGTAACCCGGCAGCGTCCACCCTCGGTCATGGCAGCGCCATCTAGATCTGGGCGTGCCACCAGATGAGTGCGATAGCGGCGCCGATCCAGAGCGGTGAGGCGAGCTGGTGGTCGAGAACACGACCGCCGTCGCCGACAGTGCGGATCGCGCAGACGACACCACCGTTGGCGGGACGGACCACGCGGTTCGTAACCCGCGGTACGTAGACGAGTTCCCGCAACGACGCCTTCGGTTGGATGACCGGCGCGATCACCGCTGATCGCCCCTGCCAGCAAACTTTTCGCAGAGCGTAGGTGTGTCGAGACCTGGCAGATGTGCCAGTAATCAGTCCAGGTCGGAGCGTGTTTTCACCGGTGGCCTCCGCGTGTGCGAGCGCACTCCGACACGAGGTCGGGAAAGTGTCACGACTGACGGGAATCTGTGCGCGAGAGGGGACTTGAACCCCTACGTCCGTGGACACCAGAACCTAAATCTGGCGCGTCTGCCAATTTCGCCACTCGCGCTTGATGGTACGACCGTCCAAACTCTACCGGGCCAATCGGTCATCGCGAAGCATTGGGTTGGCGTGGCGTACTCGTCAGTAACCTCACCTGGGATTATAACGATTTGGCAAACCTCAATGTGAGGGGCACTCATGTTTCGTACGTGTTGGTAACCCGATGGACCAGCGTGTTCAAACATGAGGCGGAGTCATGTTTACCACTATTCTGGTACGTACGTACTCAAATACTCTGTAGTAGTGGGCGCGCCCAGGGGTAAACGTGAGGATTTCCTCATGATTCTGTGTCATCCTCGCCCGTATCAGGCCGATCAACCGCGATCACTCGTGAACCGGTAGGGACCGGCGTGTCGCCGAGGCATGTCGCATGGAGAAGGAAGTCGAAGCGTCTTGACGATCAACGAGAGCACCAAGACCGAAGCCGGACAGAGCACGAAGGTGGCTGCCGCCGCCGGGAAGGCCGCGTCGGGCGGGGCGCGGTCGCCGCTGTTGGATCGTCTGCTCGGCGGCGTGCCGTACGCGCTCGCCTTCGGTGGGCAGGGGGCGCGGTGGCTCAGCGAGCTGGAGGAGATCGGGCGCGACAGCGCGCTGGAGCCGGAGCTGACCGCGCTGGTCAACGAGGCGGCGGCGCTGTTGGAGCCCGTCGCGGCGCAGTTGCTGGTGGTTCGTCCGGTCGGCTTCGACCCGATCGGCTGGATGCTGGAGAACGAACTCGCCGACGGTGACGAGGGCGAGATCTCCGCGGCCCCGTCCGACGCCGTGCTGCGCTCGGCGGCGGTGTCCATGCCCGGTGTGCTGCTGACCCAGGTGGCGGCCGTGCGGGCGCTGCGGCTGCAAGGTCTCGATCCGGCCGAGCACGCGCCGGTCGCGATCGTCGGGCATTCGCAGGGTCTGCTCGCCGCCGCCGCGGTCGAAGCCGGTGGCGCCCGCGACGCGGAGCTGCTCGCGGTAGCCCAGATGATCGGCGCCGCAGCGGGTTTGGTCGCACGGCGGCGCGGGCTGATGCCGGTGGGCGAGCGCTCGCCGATGGTCGCGGTGTCCAATGTCGATCCCGAGCAGCTCGGCGCCGTGGTGGCCGAGGTGTGTGACGGAGCCGATCCCGCCGCGGCCGTGGTGGTCTCGATCCGCAACGGACGTCGGCGCGCGGTGCTGTCCGGCCCGCCCGCGCAACTCGAGCGGGTGCGGCAGCGGTGCGCGCAGAT
The DNA here is from genome assembly GCF_053603155.1 of Nocardia sp. NPDC004260. Classification (NCBI taxonomy): domain Bacteria; kingdom Bacillati; phylum Actinomycetota; class Actinomycetes; order Mycobacteriales; family Nocardiaceae; genus Nocardia; species Nocardia sp. NPDC004260. Next base: position 14,445 of record NZ_JBSGEZ010000045.1, read on the forward strand.
CCACGACGAGCAGGCACGCGAGCGCGACGCGAAGGTGCGCGGCGGCTCGGTGTTCGCTCCGGTCTTCGAGGACGTGGCCGTCGACGTGGCGTTCCACCACCCGGCGCTGGCCGACACCGTCGACCTGGTGAGCAGCTGGGCCGACCAGTGCGGCCTGGACAAGGAGCTGGCGGGCGAGCTGGCGCGGCAGATCCTGGTCGATCCGATCGACTGGGTGGACGTCGTCGATGGCGTGATCTCCGCGGGCGCGGAGTGGATCCTTGACCTCGGACCGGGCGACCTGCTCTCCCGCGTCACAGGCGGCACGCTGAAGGGCACCGGCCTCGGCATCATCGCAGCCGCTACCCGCGCCGGACAGCGCAGCCTGCTCACCCCCGGCGCCGCGCCGGAGCCCGCGGCCCCGTGGTCGGCGTTCGCGCCGCGGCCGGTGCGGCTGCCCAACGGGCGCATCGTGGTCGAGACGGCCTTCACCAAGCTGACCGGGCGCTCGCCGATCCTGCTCGCGGGCATGACTCCGACCACGGTCGACGCGAAGATCGTCGCGGCCGCGGCGAACGCGGGCCACTGGGCGGAGCTGGCCGGCGGCGGACAGGTGACCGAGCAGATCTTCGCCGACCGGGTGGCCGAGCTGCGGACGCTGCTGCACCCGGGACGCGCGGTGCAGTTCAACTCCTTGTTCCTCGACCCCTACCTGTGGAAGCTGCAGCTGGGCGGTAAGCGACTGGTGCAGCGGGCCCGCACGGCAGGCGCCCCGTTCGACGGCGTCATCGTGACCGCGGGTATCCCGGAGCTGGAGGAAGCTGTCGCGCTGATCCAGGAACTCACCGAGGTCGGGATCAGCCACGTCGCGTTCAAGCCGGGCACGGTCGCCCAGATCCGGGCCGTGCTGCGCATCGCCGACGAGGTCCCGGACTACCCGGTGATCATGCACATCGAGGGCGGCAAGGCCGGTGGTCACCACTCCTGGGAGGACCTGGACGACCTGCTGCTGGACACCTACTCCGAGCTGCGCAACCGCGCCAACGTGGTGGTGTGCGTCGGCGGTGGCATCGGAACCCCCGAGCGGGCGACGGAGTACCTCACCGGCCAGTGGGCGGTCCGGCACGGCTACCCGGTGATGCCGCTGGACGGCGTGCTGGTCGGCACGGCGGCCATGGCCACGCTGGAGGCCACCACCGCGCCCGAGGTCAAGCAACTGCTCGTGGACACTCCCGGCACGCCCGACTGGGTCGGTGCGGGCACCGCGTCCGGCGGCATGGCCTCGGGCCGCAGCCAGCTGGGCGCCGACATCCACGAGATCGACAACGCCGCTTCGCGCACCGGCCGACTGCTGGACGAGGTCGCGGGCGACGCGGAGGCGGTCGCGGCGCGTCGCGACGAGATCATCGCGGCGCTGAACGTCACCGCCAAGCCGTACTTCGGCGACCTGGCCACCATGACCTACCAGGACTGGCTGGAGCGCTACGTCGAGCTCGCGGTCGGGCTGGACCGTCGCAAGGACTTCGACTGCGGCAGCGACCTCGGCGACGCGATCGCCGAGGCGACCCGTTCGGTGTGGCTGGACATCACGTGGCGGGACCGGTTCGCGGAGATGGTGCGCCGCACCGAATCCCGGCTGCACCCGGCCGACCGCGGCGAGATCCCCACGCTGTTCGCGAGCGACGACGACTTCGAGAACCCGGTCGCGGCGCTGTGCGCCTTGAAGGACGCCTACCCCGCCACGGCCCAGACGCTGCTGCACCCGGCCGACATCCCGTTCTTCATCGCGTTGTGCAAGACCCCGGGCAAGCCGGTGAACTTCGTGCCCGTCGTGGACGGCGACGTGCGTCGCTGGTGGCGCTCGGATTCGCTGTGGCAGGCGCACGATCCGCGCTACTCGGCCGATCAGGTGTGCGTCATTCCCGGCACGGTCGCGGTCGCGGGCATCACCCGGGTCGATGAGCCGGTCGGCGAACTGCTCGACCGCTTCGAACAGGACACGGCGTACTCCCTGGTGCGCGCGGGCGTGGCGCCCACCCCGGTGGACGCGCGTCGCACGGCGGGCGTCACGAGCGGCCCGATCGACGCCGTGCTGGCCGCCCCGGACGTGCAGTGGGCCGGACGCACCGCGATCAGCCCGGTGCACCGGCTCGGTGACCTGTCCGAGTGGGTCGTCGACGGCAAGGGTGCGGTGCATCCGCCCACCGGCGCGACGCTGGTCGAGACCACAGGCGCCGAGCCGGAGCACGCCTACGTGGAGCTGACCGTCCCGCTGCTGGCCGGCAACGCGGTGCGCATCCGGATCACCGTGCCGACCTCGGTCTACAACGGTGGCGCCCCGGTCGTCACCGAGGCCGACGCCGACGAGGCCATGGCCGCGCTGCTCGCGGTCGCCGCGGGCCAGGCTCTGCCGGAGGTCAAGGGCAAGGTCGCCCACGTGAATCTGGCCTGGACGCCGGATCTGATCGCCGATCACGCCGGGGTCACCGGCTCCGGCCTGCCCGCCACGCTGAGCACGCTCGGCCGCACCGTGCCGGACGTGCTGGTCGGCGCGTGCTGGCCCGCCGTGTTCGCGGTGCTCGGCGCGACCCGCACCGCGAAGGGCGAGAGCGTCATCGAGGGCATGCTCGACCTGGTGCACCTGGACCACCAAGTGCACCTCGCCGGTGCGCTGCCCGCCGAGACCAGTGTGCTGGCGGTGCGCGCGGAGGCCGGGGAGACCGTCGACACCGACCTGGGCCGGGTCGTCGAGGTGCACGTGCGGATCACCGCCATGCTGGACAAGCCCGAGACCGGGATGTCGATGCCGGTGCTGGCCACTCTCACCGAGCGGTTCGCGATCCGCGGGCGCAACGGCGCGGGCGAACTGGCCGATCCGCCGCGCGCGGCGGGCACGGTGTCCGACGCGGCCACCGACACCCCGCGCAGGCGTCGCCGCGACGTCACGATCGTGGCTCCGCGCACCATGCACGCCTTCGCCGCCGTCTCCGGCGACCACAACCCGATCCACACCAGCGATGCCGCGGCGAAGCTCGCCGGGCTCGGCAGCCCGATCGTGCACGGCATGTGGCTGTCGGCGGCCGCGCAGCACGTCGTGTCGGCGGTCGATCCCACGAGTCCGGTGCCCGCGCGGACGGTGACCGCGTGGACCACCCGGTTCCTCGGCATGGTCCGTCCCGGTGCGCAGATCGATGTGCGCGTCGAGCGGGTCGCGCTCGACGCGGGCAGCGAGATCGTCGAGGTCTCCTGCCGCGCCGAAGGCGAGCTGGTGATGACCGCGACCGGTCGCACCGTGGCGCCGAAGACCGTCTACGCCTTCCCCGGACAGGGCATCCAGCGCAAGGGGATGGGGCTGGACGCCCGCTCCCGGTCGAAGGCGGCCAAGGAGATCTGGGACCGCGCGGACAAGCACACCCGTGCGGCGCTCGGCTTCTCGATTCTCGCCGTGGTGCGCGACAACCCGACCTACCTGAAGGCGCGCGGCGTCGAACACCGCCACCCGGACGGCGTGCTGCACCTGACCCAGTTCACCCAGGTCGCCATGGCGACCCTCGGCGTCGCTCAGATGGCGGAACTGCGCGAGTCCGGTGCGTTCGTCGAGGGCGCGCTGCTCGCGGGCCACTCGGTGGGCGAGTACAACGCGCTCGCCGCCGTCGCCGGAGTGCTGCCGCTGGAGGCGGTGCTCGAGGTCGTGTTCCAGCGCGGTTCCGCGATGCACGAGCTGGTGCCGCGGGATGCGCAGGGACGCAGCGACTATCGGATGGCTGCGATCCGGCCCTCACAGATCGGATTGCCCGACGCGGAGGTCGTCGGCTTCGTCAAGGAAGTCGGCGATCGGGTCGGGGAGTTCCTCGAGGTGGTCAACCTGAACCTGCGCGGTTCGCAGTACGCGATCGCGGGCACGGTGGCCGGGCTGGACGCGCTGGAGCAGGAGATCGACCGTCGTCGCGCCGAATTCGGCGGCAAGCGGGCGTTCATCCTGGTCCCCGGCATCGACGTGCCGTTCCACTCGACGGTGCTGCGCAAGGGCGTTCCGGAGTTCCGGCAGAAGCTCGAGCAGCTGCTGCCGGTGGATCTGCGCCCGGAGACCTTGATCGGCCGCTACATCCCGAACCTGGTGCCGAGGCTGTTCACGCTCGACCGGGCGTTCGTGCAAGAGATCGCGGACCTGGTGCCGTCCGAACCGCTCGCGGAGGTGCTGGCCGACTTCGACAGCTGGGCCGCCCGGCCGACCGAGCTGTGCCGCGTGGTGCTGATCGAGTTGCTCGCGTGGCAGTTCGCCAGCCCGGTGCGCTGGATCGAGACCCAGGACCTGCTGTTCACCGACCCCGCACAGGGCGGCCTCGGCATCGAGCGGTTCATCGAGATCGGTCTCGGCGCGACGCCGACGGTGGCCAACCTGGCCAGCCAGACGTTGAAGCTGCCCGCGTTCGGCGGAGCCAAGGTGGAGGTGCTCAACATCGAGCGCGAGGCGGCGATCGTCTACGCGACCGACACCGATCCCGCCCCGGTCGACGAGCCGGTGGAGGAGCCTGCCGCCGCCGCGGCTCCGGCAGCGGCCGTCGCCGCCGCCCCCGTGGCCGCGCCCGCTCCGAGTTCGGGCGGCCCGCGTCCGGACGACATCGCGTTCACCGCCGCCGACGCCACGCGCGTGCTGATCGCGCTGTGGACCAAGTTGCGGCTGGACCAGATCGGCCCGGTGGACACCATCGAGGGCCTGTGCGACGGCGTGTCGTCCCGGCGCAACCAGCTGCTGGTCGACCTCGGCTCCGAGCTCTCGCTCGGTGCGATCGACGGCGCGGCCGACGCCGACATGGGGGCGCTGTCCGCGACGGTGGAGCGGCTGGCCCGCACCTACCGTCCATTCGGCACGGTGCTCACCGACGCCATCGGCGACCATCTGCGCAAGGTGTTCGGGCCGTCCGGCAAGCGTCCGGCCGCCATCGCGGACCGGGTCAAGAAGGTCTGGGAACTCGGTGACGGGTGGGCCAGCCACGTGACCGCCGAGGTGTCGCTCGGCACCAGGGAAGGCACCAGCGTGCGTGGTGGCGACCTGGGCGGCCTGGTCTCCGGCGCGCTGGGCGACGCCGCCTCGGTCGACGCGGCCATCGATGCCGCCGTGCAGGCCGTCGCGGCCCGTCGCGGTGTCGCGGTGTCGCTGCCCTCGGCGGGCGGCGGTGGCGGTGCGACCGTCGACGCCGCCGCGCTGGGCGAGTTCACCGAGCAGATCACCGGACGCGACGGCGTGCTCGCCACGGCCGCGCGCGTCGTACTGGAACAGCTCGGACTGTCCGAGCGCGTCTCCGCGCCGGAAGCGACCGACAGCTCCCTGGTCGATCTGGTGTCGGCCGAACTCGGTTCGGACTGGCCGCGTCTTGTGGCGCCGGCGTTCGACGCCCGCAAGGCGGTGCTGCTGGACGACCGGTGGGCCACGGCGCGCGAGGACTTGGCCCGGCTGTGGCTCGCCGACGACGCCGGCAGCGCGAACGGACCGATCACCGGGTTCATCGGTGCGGGAGAAGCCGTTGCGGCGCAGGCGAACTGGTGGCGGCAGCGGGCGATGCACGAAGCGCGCTCGGTGCTGGCCGGCCTGTACGAGCGCATCGCCGAGGCGGCGCTGAGCACGGAGGAGCCCGGGCTGTGGTCCTCCGACATCGCGGTGATCACCGGCGCGAGCAAGGGATCCATCGCCGCGGCGACGACCGGCAGGCTGCTCAGCGGTGGCGCCACGGTCGTGGTCACCACCTCGTCGCTGAACGACGAACGCCTCGCCTTCTACCGGAAGCTCTACCGCGACAACGCCCGGCACGGCGCGGCTCTGTGGGTGGTGCCCGCCAACATGGCGTCCTACCAGGACGTCGACGCCCTGATCGACTGGATCGGCACCGAGCAGGTCGACAGCGCGGGCGGCGCGAAGATCAAGGTCAAGGACGCGATGACGCCCACGCTGCTGCTGCCGTTCGCGGCGCCGCGGGTGGCCGGTGACCTCGCCGACGCGGGCGCGCGCGCCGAAATGGAGATGCGCGTGCTGCTCTGGTCGGTCGAACGGCTGATCGGCGGGCTGTCCAAGCTGGGCGCCGATCACGACGTGGACGCGAAACTGCATGTGGTGCTGCCGGGTTCGCCCAACCGCGGCATGTTCGGCGGCGACGGCGCCTACGGCGAGTCGAAGGCGGCGCTGGACGCGGTGGTCGCCAAGTGGCGGGCCGAGAAGTCGTGGTCGACCCGGGTCACCCTGGTGCACGCGCTGATCGGCTGGGTGCGCGGCACCGGACTGATGGGTCACAACGATCCGATGGTCGAGGCGGTCGAGAAGGCGGGTGTGCAGACCTGGTCCACCGCAGAGATGGCCGACGAGTTGCTCAAGTGGTGCACCTCGCGGGCCCGCCAGGTGACCGCGACCGGCCCGCAGCAGATCGACCTGACCGGTGGGTTGGCCAGGGCCAAGCTGGACCTGCCCGCGCTGGCCAAGCAGGCCGCGGAGCAGGCGGAGGCGGAGACCGACGCGGACGAGGGTCGCACGATCGCCGCGCTGCCCGCGCCGCCGACCGTGACCTCCGCGCTGCCGGTGCCCGAGTGGGGCGAGGTGACGGCGGATCCGGCCGACATGGTGGTCATCGTCGGCGCGGGCGAGCTGGGCCCGTACGGCTCGGCGCGCACCCGCTTCGAGATGGAGGTCTCCGACGAGCTGTCGGTGGCGGGCGTGCTGGAACTGGCTTGGACCACCGGCATGGTCACCTGGGAGAACGACCCGAAGCCGGGCTGGTACGACGCCGCGTCCGGTGACTACGTCCCCGAGCACGAGCTGGCCGAGCGCTACCACGACGCCGTTGTCGCCCGTTGCGGTGTGCGCCGCTACGAGGACGACGGCGCCATGACCGACAATTCGGCCCCACTGATGACCTCGGTCTTCCTCGACCAGGACCTGTCGTTCACGGTGGGCGGCGAGGCCGAGGCGCGTGCCTTCCACGCCGCCGATCCGGAGCACACGGTGATCACACCGGTCGCGGACTCCGGCGACTGGACGGTGACGCGCCGAGCGGGCACGGAGATCCGCGTGCCGCGCCGCGCCAAGCTCTCGCGCACCGTCGGCGGCCAGATCCCGACCGGCTGGGACCCGACCATCTGGGGCATCTCGCCCGATATGGCCGCTTCGGTGGACCGGGTCGCGCTGTGGAACATCGTCTGCACAGTCGACGCGTTCATCGGCTCCGGGTTCAGCCCCGCTGAGCTGATGAGCTGGGTGCACCCCTCGCTGGTCGCCAACACGCAGGGCACCGGCATGGGCGGCATGTCCTCGATGCGCTCGCTGTACATCGACAACCTGCTCGGTGAGTCCCGCCCGAACGACATCCTGCAGGAGGCGCTGCCGAACGTGGCGCTGGCGCACGTGGTGCAGTCCTACGTCGGCAGCTACGGCGCGATGGTGCACCCGGTCGCGGCCTGCGCGACCGCCGCGGTGTCGGTCGAGGAGGGCGTCGACAAGATCCGGCTGGGCAAGGCCGATCTGGTCGTGGCAGGCGGCTACGACGATCTCGGCATCGAGGGCATCGTCGGCTTCGGTGACATGTCGGCCACCGCGGATTCCGCGGCCATGAGCGCCAAGGGCATCAGCGACCGGTACTTCTCCCGCGCCAACGATCGCCGCCGCGGCGGGTTCATCGAATCGCAGGGCGGCGGCACGGTCCTGCTGGCGCGCGGCAGCGTCGCGCTGGAGATGGGCCTGCCGGTGCTGGGCGTGGTGGCCTACGCGCAGTCCTTCGCCGACGGCGTGCACACGTCCATCCCGGCTCCGGGTCTGGGCGCGCTGGGCGCCGGTCGTGGCGGGACGGAATCCCGGCTGGCGACCGAACTGCGCAAGCTCGGCGTCACCCCGGACGAGATCGCGGTGGTGTCCAAGCACGACACCTCGACGGCCGCCAACGACCCGAACGAGTCGGAACTGCACGAGCGGCTCGCGACGGCCATCGGGCGCTCGGACGGCGCTCCGCTGTTCGTCGTCTCGCAGAAGACCCTCACCGGGCATGCGAAGGGCGGGGCGGCCGCATTCCAGCTCATCGGCCTGTGCCAGGTGCTGGAGCAGGGCGTCATCCCGCCGAACCGCAGCCTCGACTGCGTCGACGAGAAGATGCTGGCCTTCCCGCACCTGGTGTGGCTGCGCGAACCGCTGCGGCTGGGCGGTCGCCTTCCGCTGAAGGCGGGTCTGGTCACCTCGCTCGGCTTCGGCCACGTGAACGGTCTGCTGGCGATCGTGCACCCGGAGGCGTTCATCCAGGCCATCGAGCCGGGACGGCGCGAGGAGTACCAGCGCACGGCGCAGGAGCGTCAGCTGGCCGGCCGCCAGCGGTTCGTGGAGGCGATGTGCGGCGGCGCGCCGCTGTACGAACGTCCCGCGGATCGCAGGCTCGGCGGGGAGGGCACCCCCTCCCAGCGGGCGCGTCAGCTGGAGGCCGACGTGCTGCTCTCGCCGGAGGCGCGCCTGGATCAGGACGGCGCCTACCGCGCGAAGGGCATCGGATGCGCGTAACCGGAAGCGCGGCGGGGCAACTCGCCGCGCCGGGTCCGTGCGCGGGCTCGCCGAGGACGTCGTAGGCTGCCCGCCTATGACGATCCTCGGTATCGGCTTGGACTTGGTGACCATCTCCGAGTTCGCCGAACAGCTCGAACGCGCCGGAACGACGATGCTCCGGGAAAGTTTCACCGCGGGTGAGCGGCGCTACTGCCAGAGCAAAGGAACCGACCCGGCGCGCAGCTACGCGGCGCGGTGGGCGGCGAAAGAGGCGGTGCTCAAAGCATGGGCCTCGTCGCGGTTCGCCCGCCGCCCGCAGATCGGGGACAACCCCTATCCGCTGATCGAGGTGGTCAACGACGCGTGGGGCAGGCCGAGCATCAAGCTGCACGGCCTGGCCGCCGAATTCCTGCCCCGGGTAAGGGTTCACCTCTCGCTGACCCACGACGGCGACACCGCCGCCGCGATGGTGGTGCTGGAGGATCCGGGCGAGCTGGCCGACCTCATCGAAGGCCGCGACAGCGCCGGTTGAGTCGCGCGGTTGGTCCCGGTTCCGGCCGGGACCACCACTTATTTTTGGCCGCCGGTCCGCGATTCCTTCTCCGCGACCAGCAGATAGGCGACCATCAGCCGCTTGAGTTCGGCGACCGCGTCGGCACTGCTCTGCTCGTCCTGCACGGAGAAGTTGAGCATCGAATAGACCACGTGCACCAGCACTTCGGCCATCATGGTGCGCCGTGGCCGCGGGGTGCGCGGCGTGAGCGGCCGCAGCATCTGCGACACGACCTCGGCGAACTGCTTCTCGTGGATCGCCCCGGTGGCCCGAGTGGACGGCGTGGACTGCATGGCCAGCCACACCTCCCGCCGGGACGGGTCGGTCATCCAGAGGTTGGCCAGGTGGTCGACGAACTGGTTCATGTGCCGCAACCAGTCCAGCGAGGGAATCTCGCCGTGGAAGTCGGCCAGCTCCTGGGAAACGGCAACCAGATCTCGGCGATTCAGCTCACAGACGATGACGTACTTGTTGGCGAAGAACTGGTACAGCGTGCCGATCGGCACCTCCGCCCTGGCCGCCACCTCCTCGCAGGTGAACGACTCGAACCCGACCTCGACGAGCAGCTCCCTGGACGCCTGGAGTAAGGCGTCGAACTTTCGTTTGCTGCGTTCCTGCGTCGGCCGGCGTCGCGGCATGAGCTCCTGTGGGTCGTCCTGCAGCTCCAACGCAGGGTCCAGACGGTGCTTCACCCTGGCCTCCGCGCGTACTTCCACGCATCCAGGCTAACGGTAGGGACAAGCGTGCGATACGCGCATCCGCCGTTCGCGTCCAGCTGACTTGATTTCCGCTACCCATCCGTAACCGATGCGGCATCGAACATATACCGAGCGCGCGTGCATCGCGACGTGTGTTCCGAGCAGGGGAATCCATGGGGCTCATGGCTTTCGGCAAGCCCGTGAGCTCGGTCAATGCACAGAGGGGAAGGCGTGATCAGTGGTAGCTGAATCTGTGGTGACTCTCGGCGTTTCGACCGAACGCGGTGCCGTGCACGCGGTGGCGCTCGCCGACGGCAGGAAGCTGGCCGATCGGGTGCTGCTGCGCCGGATCGAGCGAACGGACGGCGACAGCAAGGCGGACGTGGCCGAGGCGGTCGAGGCCGCGCTGGACGCCCTGGCCGCCGGGCTGGGCTCGGAGCGGGAAGTCGGTGGCGTGGCCGTCGCCTATCGGGACGCCGCGGAGCGTCGCGCCATCGTGACCCGGCTGGCGGCAGGCCCGTGGCACAGCGCCTCGATGGTCTCGGTGAAATCGGCCCACCTGAGCGTGGCGAGCATGATGACGTGGCTCGACGCCTACGACAACCTGCTGGTGTGCGAGGTGGTGCCCGGGTACCACGCGTTCACGCTGGTCGACCGGGGCCGCCGCCGGGTGCTCGCCGCCGTGGGGCAGGCGGGCCGGGCGACGCCCCGGTCGCTGGGCATCGGCGTCACGGCGGCGTGGGATCAGCTGGACGCGGCCGGCGCGCGGCCGGACGCGGTGGCGCTGATCGGCTCGGCGGGCGCGGGCTCCGCGGTGCTGACGGCGGTCGAGAAATTCGGGGCTCCGGTGATCCCCTGCACGGTAGGCGCTTTCGCGTCCGCCGCGGGCGCGGCGTTGAGCGCCCGGCTGGAGCAGGACAGCTACGTCGGGCCGGTGAGCGAGTCGAGTCGGGCGCGCGGCGGCGTCGCGGTGTTCGCCGCGGCCGGGGTGCTGGCCAGCGGAATGGTCGTCGGCGGGAGCTATCTGCTGAACGATTCCGCGCAGCCGACGCCGACCGTCGTGGCGGACGCCCGGATCGAAGGCGCAGGCGCGACGCATCCGGTAGAGCCGGTCCGTCCCGCGGACACCGAGGCGGACGAGTCGTTCGACGGGCCGCGGGGCGGCGATGCCACCACGACCGGAGTGTGGCTTCCGGACCAGCGCGGGGGGCTTGCCCCGCGGCATAGTCCGTTGCCGTTGGTCGCCGCGGACGCGACAACCGGGCCGGAGACGGAAACCCCCGAGCCGCTCCTGCCGGGGACCGGCGTTCCGACCGATCGCAAGGTGGGCGCACCCGACGCCGCGTTGCTGTTCCCCGGTGAGGCCCCACCACCCGCCGTGTTCACCCCGGAAGCCGCGGACTGGTGGGACGAGCACCTTCGCCTGATGGCGCAGTGGGCAGCCCAGCAGGTGTGGCAGGTCTGATCCGATCCACCCGACTTCGGCCCGGCGCCCCTGTGGCGCCGGGCTTTTCGTTGCCCGCGCTACACCGACAGATCGCGGCGCAACTTGGCGACGTGGCCGGTGGCGCGGACGTTGTACTGCGCGACGGCGATCTTGCCCGCTTCGTCCACCAGGAAGGTCGAGCGAATGACGCCGACGACCGTCTTGCCGTACATGGTCTTCTCGCCGTACGCGCCCCACGCGGTGAGCACGGCGCGATCGGGATCCGACAGCAGCGGGAAGGTCAGCCGTTCGGCGTCGCGGAACTTGGCCAGCTTGGCGGGCTTGTCCGGTGAGATGCCGACGACGTCGATGCCCGCGCCGTCCAGGTCGGCCAGGTTGTCGCGGAAGTCGCAGGCTTGCTTGGTGCAGCCGGGCGTGCTCGCGGCGGGGTAGAAGTACACGATCACCTTGCGACCGCGGTAGTCCGACAGCGAGACGTCCTTGCCGTCGGCGTCGGGAAGCGTGAAGTCGGGGGCGGTGTCGCCCGGGGAGAGTCGTTGGTTGGTGGTCACCTTCTGCACGGTATCCGAAGGTTCCGACCGGAGATCCGCGCGCGGCCGGATAGCGGCGCGTGGCGGCGGATAGACTCGTCCGCGAGCCCCGGGTGCTCCGCGAACGGCCGAGCGTGCGGTGCGATTCGTGCACCGGGTGCGGCAATCGACAACAGGAGGGTGGAACGTGGCAAGGGATACCGAGCGGATCGAGCACGAAATCGAGGCCGCCCGCACTCGGCTGGCGAGCACGCTCGACGAACTCGCGGTACGCGCGGACCCGCATCGGATCGCGGACGACACCAAGCAGATCGTGGTCTCGAAGCTGAACGAGCCGAAGGTGAAATACAGCCTGATCGGCGCGGCCGCTGTGGTGGTCGGGCTGGTGCTGCTCAAGATCTTCCGCTGAGCTGGAAAAACGACGACACCCGGTGGGCGATGCCCACCGGGTGTCGTCGTTTCGCGGTCGGTTCAGACCGTCGGGCAGGCGAAGCCGTCGCCGTCGGGATCCAGGTGCGGGCCGTAGCCCGGTTCGCCGCGGAACAGCGGCGCGTGTCCCGCGGCGCGGGCGTCGTCGCAGTTGGCGTAGGCGCCACCGGCCGAACCGGTCTGCGACAGACCGGCCGAGCCGGTCGCGGCGGAGCCGGTGTCGACGGCCGAGGAGCCCGTTCCGGCGGATCCGGACGGAGGGGCGGCTAGGGCGGCAGGAGCCGCGAGAAAGGTCAATCCCGCGATGGCCGCGCTGACGGAGAGCCGGCGAACGTTCATGTATTCCTCTATGTATGTGGTTGCTGCGGTGGATGGGCGTCCGACCGGACGCCGCATCCACTGTTGTGACGGGCCGCTCTCTTGTCAACCTCGCGGGGACGGAACTAGGGGATTAGGGGATCGCACCCGGTGTCGTGGCTCAGGCGGTCGTCCCGGCGCCGCGGATGTGCTCCGCTGGGATGTTTCCCATGCGCCCGGCCTGGTAGTCCTCCATCGCTTCGATGATCTCCGCACGGGTGTTCATCACGAACGGCCCGTACTGCACCACCGGTTCGCGGATCGGCTGTCCGCCGAGCAGCAGGACTTCGAGCGCTCCGGTCCGATTGTCTTGGCGCGCATCGGCTGTCACGCTGATCGCGTCTCCGTGGCCGAAGACCGCGAGCTGCCCCTCGTTCAGTGGCCTGCGCTCCGCGCCCACAGTGCCGCTGCCGGACAGCACGTACGCCATCGCCGTGAACTCTTGCGGCCAAGGTGTTTCGAGGATCCCGCCGGGCGTGATCGACGCGTGGGCGTAGGCGATCGGGGTGTATGTCGAACCGGGGCCGGTGAATCCGCCGACCTCTCCGGCGATGAGCCGCACCAGCGCGCCGCCGTCGTGCGAACTCACCAGCGTCAGTTCGCTGGCGCGCAGGTCCTGGTAACGCGGCGTGGCGAACTTGAGCGCGCGCGGCAGGTTCACCCAGAGCTGGATGCCGTGGAACCAGCCGCCGGAGGCGACCATCTCCTCCGGCGGTACCTCGTCGTGCAGGATGCCGGAGCCCGCGGTCATCCACTGGGTGTCGCCTTCGCCGATGATGCCGCCGCCGCCCTGCGAGTCGTGGTGCACCATGGTGCCGTCGAGCATGTAGGTGACCGTCTCGAAGCCGCGGTGCGGATGCCACGGGGCCCCCTTCGCCTCGTGCGGTTCGTAGGCGACCGGACCCATCTGGTCGAGCAGGATGAAGGGATCGGCCGTGCGCAGATCCATGCTGGGGAACGGCCTGCGCACCTCGAATCCCGCGCCTTCGCGCTGTTTGTGCGCGGTGACCAGGCTCCGGACCGGCCGTTGGCGCAGGGTCGCGTCCGGGCGGGGGAGGCGTGGCAGAACCATGATGTCGGGAACGGTGACGGCGGGCATGGGGACCTCCTCAGGAGTTGGTGTCCATGTCAACCAACGGTGACTACACTTCATTCCCATGGTCCGGTGGTTGAGTGACGACGAGCAGGCGACGTGGCAGGCCTACGTACGGCTGCGCCAGCGTTTGGACGGGGCGATTTCCGCCGGGCTGGCCGAGGACGGCCTGTCCCTGGCGGACTACGAGCTGATGGTGGCGTTGTCGGCAGCCGCCAACGGGTGTCTGCGCGCCAAAGAGCTGGCCACCGAGGTGTGCTGGGAGAAGAGCCGGCTGTCCAAGCATCTGGCCAGGATGGACGCGCGCGGACTGGTCGAGCGGCGCCCCGCGGAGGAGGATGCCCGCGGCATCATCGTTCAGCTCACGCCGCAGGGGCGCGTGGCGCTGGAGCGGGCCGCGCCCAACCATGTCGATCTGGTCCGTCGCGTCTTCGTCGAGCTGATGACGCCGGGTGAGGCGCGTGCGCTGCGCGCGCTGGCGGACAAGGTGATCACCGAGGTCGAGCAGGTGACCGAACTCGGCGCCTGATCGCAGTTCGTTCCCGCCGCTATCCGGCTTCGGTGTCGTGCCGCCGCCATCGACGCCACCACTGGCGGCGTGGAGGCGGCGCGATGCGGCCGGCCTGCGCAGGGGCGGGGCCGGTGGATTCGAGGCTGGGTTGCGCGCGTTTCGGCCTTGCGGCCTCGCGTGCGCGCCTCCATTGCTCGACGATCTCGTCCGCGTTCACCGGAGCGATCGGGACGAACGGTCCTTGCGGCATCCGCAGCCACTCCACGATGCGTTTGTTGAGTTCGCTCACGGCGGCTCGCACCTCGCGCTCGCCGGTCGCATCACGCACGGTCTCGGGCAGGTGCTCGATATCGCGTCGCAGCAACAGCGACGGGGGCAGCAGCGCGTCACCGCTGACTCCTTCGCGACGCAGATATGCGCGCAGCCACCAGTCCTCGTCGGGAGCCGTGCCCACCCCGGGAATCGGTTTGCCGGTACCGGGCAGGTTGTCGAGTTCGCCGCGCTCGGCCGCCTCCCGGATCTGCTTGTCGACCCACGATTCGAAGGTCTGCTTCGGCGGCTTGCGCTCGGTCATCGTGACGGCTGCGTAGGCGGGTGCATGACGCTAGTCTACGGAAGTCTGTAGTAGACACGGAAAACGTTGAAGCACAAAGACTTTAGCGGAAACTCAGGACCACGGCGTGATCGGCGGCTTCACCCAGAGCAGTTTCTCGTCGGTGTGCTCGCGCCGGGCCGCGGGATGCCGCGGATGTCGGGCGGCCCAGTCGTCCTTCTCCGTCAGCAGCCGTGCCACCGCGGTCCAGGTCTCGTCGGTGCTCGGCGGGTTCGTTCCGGCGGCCTTGGCGAGTTTGCGCCGTACCGGCGCGGGCATCGCGAGCACCTCGGAGCCGGTGATACCACGGGGCCAGAGGTAACTCGCCAGCCGGCGTGCTTTCTCGGCGCGGCTCTTGGCCGCCGCGTCGTTGTGTGCGTAGTCGGTCACGGCAAGGTCCAGGGGGTCGCGGGGATGTGCACCATTATTGCCGGAGCCGCAGATGCGCCTGGCCGACCGCGCGGACACGGCCGGAAGCGCCGCAGCCTCCCCATCCGATGGATGGGGAGGCTGCGTGGCGGGGTGGATCAGTACGCGCTGTTGACGTTGTCCATCGAGCCGTAGCGGTGCGCCGCGTAGTTGCAGGCGGCGGCGATGTTGGCGACCGGGTCCCAGATGTCGAACGGCGTGCCGGCGACGTGGTAGGCGGCGAAGGTGGGGTCGATCACCTGGAGCAGGCCCTTGGACGGGATGCCCATGGCGGCGTTGGAGTCCCACAGGTTGATCGCCTGGGGATTGCCCGTCGACTCGCGCATGATGTTGCGGTAGATGCCGTTGTAGGTGCCGGGGATGCCGTTCGCCGACATGATGTCGAGCGCCTGGCGGATCCAGCCGTCCAGGTTGTCCGCGTAGACCGGCGGGGCCGGGGCGGGCATCGGGGCCGGGACCGGGGCCGCCTCCGGAGCGGGCGCGGGCGCGGGGGCGGGCGCGGGTGCGGGCATCGGCGCGGGGATCGCCTCGGCCGCCGGTGCGGCGACCGGAGCGGCTGCGGCCTCGGGCTGCTGCTCGGCCACCATGGCGATGCGAGACGGGACGCTGTTGTCGGCAACGGACGCCGCGGAGCAGGCGGCCACGGCGACGACACCCGCGGCGGCGAAGGCGACGGTGACGGTTTCGCGGAGCGAGGGGCGGCGAAGGGTGGAAAGGCGTCTGTCAGGCATTGCGAATCGGTTCCTTGATCGGGGACTTACTCGATCCGGCCGCAGTTGGGCAGCACGGATCCTGCGGCGTACGCTCGTGTGCGTTCGCCGAAACGGCCATGTGCTTTTGTGTGGTTTTGTTGTGGGGGACGCTGATGTCCCCGGAACGCGACGCTTCGTGCGTGCGGCACCGGATCGCCCTCGGTGGGCTCGGCCGCTTGTCGCGCGAGACTCCGCATCCTCGATGCGGTGAGACGGGCGGAAGTATGGGATTGCGGGTCCGTTGCCGGATTCCGCTCCGCCGATCACGTGGCGGGCAGGGTGCCTGCCGTGTGATCGTTACCGAATCGGTGTCTACAACTCCTCGGGCTGACCAAACTTCAGGTCGCTTTGTGACCTGATTGCAGAATGGTCACGCATAGTTAACAGACGGTGAACTGATCATGAACGGCAGGCGCAGACGATCTTGGAAAGCCCAGGACGCAGTTGTCGAATCGTTATCTAAGCTGGGAGTTTGCCGTTAAACCTCTTGTGCCGTAGGTCACAGAAATTTTTGGGCGCACAGGTGGATTTCCCGGCGATCGCGGGCGTATAGCTGTCCGAATTGAGACCACTGGTGCAACTGGGAAAAAGTCCAGGTCACGGTGATGTCACGGGAATCGGGCCATCATGGAGACGAAAAAACCGTGCCCTTGCCAGCCGATGACTGGCGAGGGCGCGGTTTGCGTGTTGTGCGCCATCAGGGACTCGAACCCCGAACCCGCTGATTAAGAGTCAGCTGCTCTGCCAATTGAGCTAATGGCGCTTGCTCCGTGTTCCGGTGCGGGACAAACCTTAACAGGCCGGGGCCGCAGAAGTGAAATCGTATCCTGACCGGCGCGGATGTGATGCTCTCCGCCGCCGTAACGCGGGGATTCGCCGCGGTGATCCAGTGGTGGTAACGCTGCAGTGACGGACTAGGTGTTCACATTGGCCAGGACGTGACGCACTGGCAGAATGTCCGATTGTGGTTTCGACCGCCCGCGTACACGGCGGGGTGAGCGGCGTGGCGGTCGGCATCCGAAGCCCTCGGTGTGTCCTGGAGCGCCGAGACTTTGAAACGGGGTTGAAATGAGTTTTGGTCGAGGTCGGCACGTGCGCAAGCCGACTACGAGGCGGTCGCTACGCACGTTCGCGGGACCGGTGATAGTTGTCGCGGTCGCCGCGCTGGCATTGACCGGATGTTCGGCATCCGACGCCAAGGACGCGGCTCAGGTGGCCATCGACCGCAACCCCATCACGGAACTGATCAAGCCAAAGCTGTTGTCGCCGGTGAAGGATGGCGAGGTAGGGGTATCGCCGGGCGTCCCGTTGGCGTTCAAGGTGGAAGACGGCAAGTTCACCAACGTGAGCTTGGTCACCCCGCAGGGCAAGGCGGTGGAGGGCAAGCTCGCCGCCGACGGGCGTTCGTGGGAGACCACCGAGGTGCTCGGCTACGGCAAGACCTACCGGCTGAAGGCCGACGCGATCGGGCTCGGCGGGGCGAACTCCGCGACGCTGAGTTTCACCACGAGTTCGCCCGGTAACCAGACCAAGCCCTACCTGGTGCCCGGCGAGGCGGAGGTCGTCGGTATCGGACAGCCGGTGGCCGTCCAGTTCGACGAGAACATCCCCGACCGGAAGGCCGCGCAGGATGCGATCAAGATCACCACGGAGCCGCCGGTGGAGGGCGCGTTCTACTGGGTGAACAACCGCGAGGTGCGCTGGCGGCCGGAGCATTTCTGGGCGCCGGGATCGAAGATCACCGTCGATGTGAACGTCTACGGACGTAATCTCGGCAACGGCCTCTACGGGCAGGACAACATCCACTCGTTCTTCACCATCGGCGACGCGATGGTCTTCACCGCCGACGACAACACCAAGCAGGTGACCGTCGAGTTGAACGGCCAGGTGATCCGCACCATGCCGACCTCGATGGGCAAGGACAGCACCCCCACCGACAACGGGGTCTACATCGTGGCCGACCGCCACGAGAAGATCATCATGGACTCCTCGACCTACGGCGTGGCGGTCAACGCGCCCGACGGGTACAAGACGCCGGTCGACTTCGCGACGCGACTGTCCTACAGCGGCATCTTCTTCCACTCGGCGCCGTGGTCGGTCGGTGCGCAGGGGTACAGCAACACCAGTCACGGCTGCCTGAACCTCAGCCCGGCGAACGCGCAGTGGGTCTTCCAGAACGCCAAGCGCGGTGACATCACGATCGTGAAGAACACCGTGGGCGGCACCCTGTCCGGTGTGGACGGCTTGGGTGACTGGAACATCCCGTGGCCGGTCTGGAAAGCGGGCAACGCCGAAGACAATCGCTGAGCCGAAGCGGAACGCCGAACGGGCCACTGGAGCGAATCCGGTGGCCCGTTCAGCGTTCAGGGGGTCACGGCAGCATGTTGCAACCCAACTGGGCGTCGCCCAGGATCGCGATGGCGCTGCCGGTGGCGGCGCACAGCAGCTTGCTGCCCGCCGAACCGGTGCCGGAGGAGCCGGTGGTGGCCAGGCCGCCCGCCGATCCGCTCGACGCCGAGCCGGAGTCGGGCAGCGGGGGAAGTCCGATTCCCGCGACCGCGGTTCCGCTGGATCCGGTGAGGAGAGTGGCGCCGACGAAGGCTGCGATAACCGCGGAACGCATCACGAGGTGTGTCTTTCTGGTCTAACCGGGAAGGCGCCCCAGCGACACCGTCCTACGTGCACCGCAGTCTACGGACGCATGGCGGATTCTGGAGTGGTTTCGTTTCACATCGCGGCGAGCGCCTGCGGCAAAAGGTTTGGGGCGCAGCGAAAAAGCCCGTGGCGGAGTGCCAGCCGCGCCCGATCGAGCCGACCTAGCTCTCGGTGAGGACGTCCGCCTCGGGTCCAGTGCCGGGCGAGGTCGTCCAGCTCGGTGAACGCGATGACGCTGCGGAAGTGGCGGGTTCCGGAGTGCGGACGCTAGCCGGGGCCTGGGACGAGATGATTTCCGCGTCGGAGAGACCCGGGCGATATTCCACGTCGGGAATGAACAGAGTAGAGAAGGCGCCAGCCGTAGTGTGCGAACCGCCTCAGAGGACGGTTCGCACACCGCGACACCTGGGGTGAGCGACGGGACTCGAACCCGCGACAGCCAGGATCACAACCTGGTGCTCTACCAACTGAACTACGCTCACCATCGCTGGTGAAGAACCAGCGGGCTAGATATTAGCGTGTCTACCCGCCCACTCCCTAATCGTTATCTGGCGAGCCGTTGACCTGCGCCGATTCGGTCCGCCGTTCAGCGGTCTCGGAGACCTCGGCGGCGACGGCGGCGATTTCGGTGGTGGAGGGACCGGGCGGCGCGACGAAGGCGGTCCGCCGGTAGTACTCCAGTTCCCGGATGGACTCCTGGATGTCGGCCAGTGCGCGATGGCTCAGCCCCTTCTCCGGCTGGCCGAAGTAGATGCGTGGGTACCAGCGGCGGCACAGCTCCTTGATCGAGCTCACGTCGACCATCCGGTAGTGCAGGTGGGCATCCAGCAGCGGCATGTCCCTGGCGATGAAACCGCGGTCGGTGGCGATCGAGTTGCCGGCCAGCGGCACGGTGCGCGGGGTGGGGATGTACTGGCGGATGTAGTCGAGCACGCGCTGCTCGGCCTCTTCGAGGGTGACGGTGGAGCGGCGGACCTCGTCGGTCAGCCCGGAGCGCGCGTGCATCTCGGCGACCACGGCAGGCATCGCGGCCAGCGCGTCGTCCTCGGCGTGGATGACGATGTCCACGCCCTCGCCGAGGATGTTGAGATCGCTGTCGGTCACGAGTGCGGCCACCTCGATCAGCTTGTCGCTGTCCAAGCGCAAGCCGGTCATCTCGCAATCCATCCACACCATGTATTTGTCGGACACCCGTGCAACATTAGCCGGGCGAAGGTCCGGTGCCTGCGATACGGCTCGGCAACCCCGAAGCCGCCGATGCAGGCAGGAATCCGACCGGCGGCGATACAGTTTCTTCCAGATCGGTACCCGGCGTTTTCGGTGCGGCAGCAAACATCGAGTGAAGCAGCCCGGTCGAGCCAGGACGGAGACGTGCGATGACCACCCCGCAGGAGAAGGCGGCCGCGGCGCGCAAAGCGGCCGACGAGGCGGCGCGGATCGCCGCGGAGGCCTCCGCCGCCGCGGAGGCCGCGGAACGTGAACTGGCCGAGCAGACAGCGGGTGGAGCCGGTGCCGCCGAAGGAAGAGACGAACCGTCCCCGGGCTCGACCGCCGCGCAAGAGATCGCCGCGGGCTACGCGTTCGAGGGCGCCGCGCTGGAACTGGGCACCGTGGTGGTCGATGCGAGGGTGGATTCCGCTGCGCGCGTCCGTATCCCGATGCGGATGATGAACCGGCACGGTTTGGTCGCGGGGGCGACCGGCACGGGGAAGACGAAAACCCTCCAAGGCATCGCGGAGCAACTGTCGAGCGCCGGGGTTCCGGTGGTGCTGGCGGATATCAAAGGCGACCTGTCGGGTTTGGCCGAGCCGGGCCGATCGAGCGAAAGACTCGCCACGCGGATCGCGGAGACCGGCGCCGCGGACTGGGCGGCGACCGGCTTCCCCACCGAGTTCGTGTCGCTGGGCACCACCGGGGCGGGGCTTCCGATTCGCGCCACGATCAGTTCGTTCGGCCCGGTTCTGCTGAGCAAGGTGCTCGGGCTGAACGAGACGCAGGAATCCACCCTCGGCCTGATCTTCCACTGGGCCGACCGCAACGGCCTCGCGCTGCTGGACCTGAAGGACCTGCGCGCCGTGATCACCCATCTGACCAGCCCCGAGGGAAAGGAGGATCTGAAGGGCATCGGCGGTGTCTCCGCGGCCACCGCGGGCGTGATCCTGCGCGCCTTGGCGAATCTGGAGGCCGACGGCGGCGACACGTTCTTCGGCGAGCCGGAACTCGACCCGGCCGACCTGGTGCGGGTGGTGGACGGAAAAGGGGTGATCACGCTCTTCGAGCTGGGTGCCGAGGCGGCGCGGCCGGTGATGTTCTCCACATTCCTGATGTGGGTGCTGGCCGACCTGTTCCAGACCCTGCCGGAGGTCGGCGACGTGGAGCGGCCCGAGCTGGTCTTCATCTTCGACGAGGCGCACCTCCTGTTCTCCGACGCCTCGAAGGCGTTCTTGGATCAGGTGGAGCAGACCGTCAAACTGATCAGGTCCAAGGGAGTGGGCGTGTTCTTCTGCACACAGTTGCCCACCGATATCCCGAATCCGGTGTTGTCCCAGCTCGGCGCGCGCATTCAGCACGCGTTGCGCGCGTTCACCCCGGACGACCAGAAGGCGTTGGCCAAGACCGTCCGCACCTACCCGAGGACCGGTGTATACGACCTGGAGCAGGCGCTGACCTCCCTCGGCACCGGCGAGGCGATCGTGACGGTGCTCTCCGAGCAGGGCGCGCCGACGCCGGTGGCCTGGACCAGGATGAGGCCGCCCCGGTCGCTGATGGACACCATCGGCGTGGACGCGATCCGGTCGCGGGCGCTGTCCAGCTCGCTGGCCTCGAAGTACGCCCGGACCATCGACCGGGAATCGGCCTACGAACTGCTGGCCGCCAAGGTGGCCGACGCGACGCGGGAGCCGGAACCGGCGCCCGTCCCCGGCCGTAGCGTGAACCGCGTGGAAGAGGAGTCCGCCGCCGAGCGGATCATGCGGAATCCCGCGGTCCGCGGCTTCCTGCGCTCGGCCGCCACCGCGGCGGGACGCGAGATCACCCGCAGTCTGTTCGGCACCCGGCGCCGCTGAGCGCGCCGGTCATCCGACCTCGCGGGCGAGCAGGTCCGCCGTCGTCTCTCTGCGTACCAGTTCGCGGGCGCGGCCGTGGTGAACGGCGATGACCGGCGGTCGCCCGACAGTGTTGTAGGACGAGGCCAGGCTGTGATGGTAGGCGCCGGTGCACGGCATCGCGAGCACCTCGCCGGGGCGCAGGTCGGCAGGCAGCCGGACGTCGGCGGCGAGGATGTCGCCCGCCTCGCAGAAGCGACCGGCGACCGTCGCGGTCATCTGCGGACCGCAAGGGTGGCGGTTGGCGACCACGACCTCGTAGCGCGCGCCGTAGAGCGCGACGCGCGGGTTGTCGCTCATCCCGCCGTCCACGGTGACGTAGGTGTGCCCGCCTTCGACGTGCTTGATCGAGAGCACTCGGTACAGCGTCACCCCGGCCCTGGCGACGACGGCGCGGCCGGGTTCCAGCGCGAGGACCGGGCGCGGGAAGTGGTGGCGGGCGCAGGCGGCGTCGAGGGCGTCCTCGAGGATGTCGGCGAGTTCGGCGAGATTCATTTCGGCGTCACCGGCGCGATAGGCCACCGCGTGACCGCCGCCGAGATCCAGTTGGGACAGCATGACGCCGTGGTCTTGCCGCACTTGCGCCATCGCGGCGACCAAGCGCCGCACCGCCTCGCCGTAGTGATCCGGGTTGTGGATCTGCGAGCCCAGATGGCAGTGGAAGCCGACCAGGATGAGGTTCGGTTGGCGCAGCACACGGTCGATTGCCTCGGCGGCCGAATCGCTGCCGAGGGGGAAGCCGAACTTCTGGTCGCGCACACCGGTGCGCACCGCCGGATGACCGTGGACATCGATGCCGGGGGATAGCCGCAGCAGCACCTGCTGTGGCTTCGTGGCCAGGGCGGACAGCAGCGTGATCTCGGTGTGCGAGTCGATCACGATGCGGCCGACCCCGCTGCGCACGGCGGTGGTCAGTTCGTCGAACGACTTCCCGTTGCCGTGCAGGACGATGCGCGCGGCGTCCACACCGGCCGCCAGCGCGACGGCCAGTTCGCCCGCCGAGCACACGTCGACCGAAAGGCCTTTGTGGGTAACCCAATCCAGCACCGACCGGATCATCAGGGCCTTGCCCGCGTAGATGATCTCGGCCTCCGGAAAAGCTTTGCGATAGGCCCGGCAGCGGGACCGTACCTCCTGCTCGTCCAGGACGTAGGTGGGCGTCCCGTACTGATCGGCGATGTCGGCGAGGGCGACGCCGCCGACGGTGATCCCGCCGTCGCCGTCGTAGTGCGTGTCCCGCGGCCAGACCACGGCATCCAGACGCGAAGGTGATCCCGACCGCAATGACGGGAGGATGTCGAGCAGCGTCACGATGTTCTCCTGGGTCGCCCCCGCTTTCTCGAATTGCGGGGCCGATGCCAGGACTACGCCGGGTGCGGGGCCGGTGGGCCGGTCATTTGCGGATCCTTGACCACCGGGCGTCGCTTATTGACAGCTCGCTGACGCGGCTGACTCAGCTGCCGAGTTTCTTGTAGAACGCGCCGGCGATGGGAGCGGTGACCGCGCGCGGGCCGTACTGTCCCGCCACACTCATTCCCTTGCT
Organism: Nocardia sp. NPDC004260; assembly: GCF_053603155.1. Lineage (NCBI taxonomy): Bacteria > Bacillati > Actinomycetota > Actinomycetes > Mycobacteriales > Nocardiaceae > Nocardia > Nocardia sp. NPDC004260. Next base: position 37,626 of record NZ_JBSGEZ010000045.1, read on the forward strand.
GATCAGGCCGGGGACCACGCGCATCTTGTTGCGGGCGAGCGCGTCGATGGACACCTTCGCGGTGGATTCCGAGGAGACCCACATGAAGTCGGGCACCATCCGGTCGACGATGGAGGCGTCGGCGGGATCCGGGGTCTCGGTGCGGACCGGGCCGGGCGCCAGCAGGGTGACGTGCACCCCGGAGCCTTTCAGCTCGCCGCGCAGCGATTCGGAGAAGGTGTTGGCGAACGCCTTGCTCGCGGCGTAGGTGGCGTTGTTCGGGATCGGCATGTTGCCCGCGGCCGAGCCGCTGATCAGGATGCCGCCGCTGCCGCGGGCGAGCATGCCGGGCAACACGGCCAGCGTCAGGTCGTGCACGGCGACGGCGTTGAGTTCCATCTGCGCGCGCTCGTAGGCCGGGTCGAGTTCGGCGATGGCGCCGAAGGTCGCGATGCCCGCGTTGTTGCACAAGACGGCGATCTCGCGGGTCGCCAGTTCTTTCACCAGTACGGCGCGCTGCTCGCGGTCGGCCAGGTCGACCGCGCGCACCTCGGCGGTGATGCCGTGGGCCAGGGTCAGTCGCTGCGCGAGCTCGGTGAGCAGCTCCTCGCGGCGGGCGACCAGGATCAGCGAGTAGCCGCGGGCGGCGAGTTCGGCGGCGAGCGCGGTGCCGATGCCGGAGGAGGCGCCGGTGACGACCGCGCGGTTCTCGGAAGTGGGGGAGGGCAGGCTCACCCGATGCAGCCTAGGCGACGTGGCCCGGTGGTCCGCCGCACGATCCCCGGCGCGGTTCCGTGCCGCGGTCACGGCGGCCGGGCGTTCGGGCCCGGCCGCCGCCCGCTCACAGCCGTGCGGCCAGCCGGGTGCCCTGGTCGATGGCTCGTTTGGCGTCCAGCTCGGCAGCCAGTTCGGCGCCGCCGATGAGGTGCGGGCTCATCCCGGCGGCGCGCAGCGGGGCCTCCAGGTCGCGCACGGATTCCTGGCCCGCGCAGACGATGACGTTGTCGACCGGGATCAATTGCGGCCGTAGTCGTTTCTCGCCGAAGCTGATGTGCAGGCCGTCGTCGTCGATGCGCTCATAGTTCACGCCGCCGATCTGCTCGACGCCCTTGGCCTTCAGCGCGGCCCGATGCACCCACCCGGAGGTCTTGCCCAGGTCCTTCCCGAACGGAGTGGTCTTGCGTTGCAACAGAACGACTTCGCGCGCCGCCGGAGCCGGCCTGGGCGTGGTGAACTGTCCGGGGACCTGCTCGTCGTCGGAGGTGACGCCCCACTCCTCCTTCCACTCGTCCAGCTTGAGGGCGGGATGCCCCTCCACGGTGAGGAATTCGCTGACGTCGTAGCCGATGCCGCCCGCGCCGATCACGGCGACGCGCTTGCCGACCGGCTTCTCCTCCCGCACCAGCTCGGCGTAGGACAGCACCATGGGGTGGTCGATACCGGGGATGTCCGGGATCCGCGGCTGTACGCCGGTGGCGAGCACGACCTCGTCGTAGCCGCCCGCGATGAGTTCGGCGGCGCCGACCCGCTTGTTCAGGTGCACCGTGACGCCGGTGAGCTCGAGCATCCGGGTGTAGTACCGGATCGACTCACTGAATTCTTCCTTGCCCGGGATGCGGCGGGCGATGTCGAACTGACCGCCGATCTTGTCGTCGGCCTCGAACAGGTCGACGCGATGGCCGCGTTCGGCGAGGCTCACCGCCGCCGAGAGCCCGGCCGGGCCCGCGCCGACCACGGCGACGCGCTTGCTGCGGCGGGTCGGCAGCAGCTTCAGCTCGGTCTCGTGCCCGGCGCGCGGATTGAGCAGGCAGGACACGGTCTTGTGCTGGAAGGCGTGATCGAGGCACGCCTGGTTGCACGCGATGCAGGTGTTGATCTCGTCGACCCGATCCTGAGCGGCCTTGTTCACCCACTCCGGATCGGTGAGGAAGGGACGGGCCAGCGAAATCAGCTGCGCGTCACCGCGGGTCAAGATCTCCTCGGCCACCTCGGGCATGTTGATCCGGTTCGACGCGCACACCGGGATGGTCACCCGCGCGGTGATCTTCGCGGTGAATTCGACGAAGGCGGCACGGGGTACCGAGGTGACGATGGTGGGCACTCGCGCTTCGTGCCAGCCGATGTCGGTGTTGAGGATGTTCACCCCGGCGGCTTCGAGTTCCACGGCCAGCGCGACGATCTCGTCGAAGCTCTGTCCCTTCTCCACCAGCTCGGCCATGGACAGCCGGAACACGATGATGAAGTCCGGGCCGACCGCGGCGCGGGTGCGGCGCACGATCTCCACCGCGATCCGGCGCCGGTTCTCCGGGGAGCCGCCCCACGCGTCCGTTCGCTTGTTGGTGCGCGGCGCGAGGAACTGGTTGATGAAATATCCTTCACCGCCCATGATCTCGCAGCCGTCGTAGCCCGCGAACTGGGCCAGCTTCGCGCAGCGGGCGTAGTCGTCGATCGTGCGCTCGATGCCTTTGGCCGACAGCGCGCGCGGCCGGAACGGGTTGATGGGCGCCTTGATGGACGACGCCGACACACTGCCCGGCATGTAGGAGTAGCGACCCGCGTGCAGGATCTGGATGGCGATCTTGCCGCCGTGCTCGTGCACCGCTTTGGTGATCGTGCGGTGCCGGTACGCTTCGGTTTTGTTGGTCAGCTTGGCGCCGAAAGGCAGCAGCCAGCCTGCGCGATTCGGCGCGTAGCCGCCGGTGATGATCAGGCCCGCGCCGCCGCGTGCTCGTTCGGCGAAGTAGGCGGCCAGTTTGTTGGTGTCCCAGGCGCGATCCTCCAGCCCGGTGTGCATCGACCCCATCACCACGCGATTGCGCAGGGTGGTGAAGCCGAGATCGAGCGGCTCGAACAAATGGGGGAAGGAGCTCATGGGGCAGGTCGCCTTTCTCCGTCCGCGTGCGGGGCTGTGGCGCGCGGGTGTAGTGCTTGCAGAACTTCGTCGCACCATTCGACGAATCCGGCCTCCACGCGGACGCCCGCGCGCAGGACGAGGTACTGGTGCAGGGCTGTCCCGGCGAGCCGCTCGGGAGCGGGGAAGTCGTGTTTCTCGATGTGCCGGTACAGCTCGAGCCGCTGGGCGTGCTGGTCGCGGTGGCGGGCCACCTCCGCGCGTAACGCGGTGATGTCGCCGTACGCGGCGGCGCGGATCTTCACGGCGAGTTCGTTGCGCGGAGTGGCGGAATCGCTCGGTTCGGCGATCCAGCGCGCGAGTTCGGCGCGTCCGGTCTCGCTCACCGAGTAGACCTTCTTGTCCGGTCTGCCCTCCTGGATCACCGTCTCGCCGTCGACCCAGCCGGACTCCTCCATGCGCTTGAGGACGCGATAGATCTGCTGGTGGGTCGCGCTCCAGAAGTAGCCGATGGACTTGTCGAAGCGGCGCGCCAGCTCGTACCCCGAGCCGGCGCGCTCGGTCAGCGATACCAGCAACGCGTGCTCGAGTGCCATGCGGTGAGGATAGCCGTGACACTCGGTACTATGCAACTAGGTGCATAAGAATCCGCCGTGTTCGTCGCGGCCGGACCCGATTTCGGCCCGCCTCGTAACCGTCTCGCGCATTAAGCTGCGCGGCATGACCGAGGTGAACGCCCAGGCGACAGTCGGGCAGGCCGCCGGGCGCGGGCAAGTGGTGGCGTGGGGGCTGTGGGATTGGGGATCTTCGGCATTCAACGCCGTGATCCTCACCTTCGTCTTCTCGGTGTATCTCACCGACAAGGTCGGCGACGATCTGCCCGGCGGTGTCTCCGCCAGCGCGTGGCTGGGGTGGGCGCTGGGCATCGCGGGCCTGATCGTGGCGTTGACCGCGCCGGTCAGCGGACAGCGCTTCGACGCGTCCGCGAAACGCAAGGGCTCGCTCGGTGGGTTGACCGCACTGACCATCGCGGCGATGACGCTGATGTTCTTCGTGCACGACGACTACCACGACCTGTGGTTCGGCCTGGCGCTACTGGCGTTCGCGTCGGCCTGCTTCGAACTGGCGAACGTGCCGTACAACGCGATGCTGCGGCAGGTCTCCACGCCGCAGACCGTCGGCCGGGTCTCCGGATTCGGTTGGGCGATGGGCTATTTCGGCGGCATCCTGCTGCTGCTGATCTGCTATTTCGGCTTCATATCCGGCGAGGGAGACAACCGCGGGCTGCTCGGCGTGCCCACCGATCAGGGACTCAACATCCGCCTGGTCGCCGTGCTGGCCGCCGTCTGGTTCGCCGCCTTCGCGTTGCCGGTGCTGTTCGCGGTCCCCGAACTGCCACGGACGAACGCCGATCCCGGCGCGGCGAGCGCCGGGTTCCTCGGCTCGTACCGGGTGTTGTGGCGTGACCTGCGCGAGCTGTGGCACGTCGACCGGCGCACGGTCGGCTTCCTGGTGGCCAGCGCCGTCTTCCGGGACGGCCTCGCCGGGGTGTTCACCTTCGGCGCGGTGCTCGCCGTGCGGGTCTACGGGATCGCCGACTCGGATGTGCTGCTGTTCGGCATCGCGGCCAATGTCGTTGCGGCGCTGGGTGCGATCGTCGCGGGACGCTTCGACGACCGGGCCGGACCGAAGATCGTCATCGTGGTGTCCCTGGCCGCGATGCTGGTGTGCGGGCTGGCGCTGCTGGTGGTATCCGGCCCACTGATGTTCTGGATCTTCGGCTTGCTGCTCACCGTCTTCGTCGGCCCGGCACAGGCGGCGGCGCGCTCGTTCCTGACCCGCCTCGCGCCGCCGGGCCGGGAGGGTCAGCTCTTCGGCTTGTACACGACCACCGGGCGCGCGGTGTCCTTCCTCGCCCCGAGCCTGTTCGGCTTGTTCGTCTGGCTGTTCGGTTCGGACCGGGCGGGGATCGCGGGCCTGTTGGTCGTGCTCGCGGCAGGGCTCGCGGTGCTGCTGCCGGTGCGGTCACCGGATCCGGTCACGGCGCGCGGCGATGTCGAGGAGCCACGGCCCGCCGAGTGAGTTCCGGTCGCGGCGCGCGGCGGCGTCGAGGAGCCACGGCCCGCCGAGTACGTTCGGCGGCGGATCAGCGCCCTTTCGGTGGCCGCCAGCCACCCATGCCGAGTGCGATCAAACGCATCTGCTGGACGGTGCGGTCGATGATCGCCTGCTCGTCGCGCGGTGCGGCCGACACGTAGGCGGCGATCCCGTCGGTCACCGTGCTGACCAACAGGTCGGCGGCGATCTCCAGGTCTCGTGGCGTCCAGGAGTCCAGGGCCCGGATGCGGGAGAGGTCGGCGACGAGCTCCCGGACGATCAGTTGGATCTCCCGGGCGATGGCCGTGCGCAAGGCGGCGGACCCGCCGTGGCGCTCCCTGGTGAGGAAGCCGAACAGCTCACGTTTGGGGCCCACCTGCGCGAACACGAAGCGCACCGTGTCCGACAGGCCCGCGTCGGCATTGCGGCGGACTTCGCGCAGCGCCAGCCGCAGCGCGGTGACGCCGTCGTCGACCAGCGTGGCGCCGAGGTCCTCCAGCGACGCGAAGTGCCGATAGAACGCCGTCGGCACGATGCCGGCGGAGCGGGCGATCTCCCGCAGGCTGAGCGCGGCGAATCCGCGTTCGGCGGCCAACGCGAGCGTGCCGTCCAGGAGCGCCTGCCTGGTCCGCTCCTTGCGTTCGCCTCGGGTAGCTGCCTGCTCACTCATCTCGGTGAGCATACATCCGTTCACCATTCGACCTATCCCCAGATGTAGTTCGAGTCACATGTTTCGCCGGTTGACACCCCACCCCCGTCATCCGTCACACTAGTTGAGTGTACAGACGTGCACTGAAATTCCAGCCGCACGTCGTCAGTCCGACAAAGGTACGGAGAACAAATGGTGGATCTCATCAACTTGGTGCAGACCCTGACCTCGCCGCACCCGCTGGATCGGTACCTCGAGCTGGTCCGCCCCACCCTCACGGTGCGGGACATGCGGGCCGAAATCACTCACGTGCGCCGGTCGGCGCCGGGCTCGGTGACGCTCACGCTGCGCCCCACCCGGCACTGGAAGGGCCACGTCGCCGGACAGTACGTCCAGATCGGCGTGGTGATCGACGGCGTACGGCACACGCGGTGCTACTCGCCGGTGAACCCGGAAGGCGGTCGGGATCGTCATATCCAGCTGACCGTGAAAGCGCATCCGGACGGTTTGGTGTCGCAGTACCTGTACCGCCACGCCGCCCCCGGCATGGTGGTCGACCTGGCGCCCGCCGACGGCGTGTTCCGGCTGCCCGAGTCGCGGCCGCGGCGCGTCCTGCTGATCAGCGGTGGCAGCGGCATCACGCCGGTGCTGTCCATGCTGCGCACGCTCGCCGCGGAGGACCATCCGGGCGAGGTCGTCTTCCTGCACTACGCCAAGTCGCCCGCTGTGCTGCCGCACCGAGCGGAACTGGACTCGATCGCTGCGCGGCATCCGAACTTCCGCATCGAGCTGCGCTATCCGCATCGCATGCCGGATCTGGCGCCTCGGGCGGATTCGGATGCGCCGTGGGTGGATCTCGCCCAGCCGAAGGGCGGCGGGTACTTCGACTACGACGAACTGGAGCGCGTCGCGCCTTGGTTCGCCGACGCGCAGACCTTCGTCTGCGGCCCGCCGTCGCTGATGGACGCGGTGCGCACGATCTATCAGGCCGAGCAACTCGAGGACCGGCTGCACTCCGAGGAGTTCACGCTGTCGGTCGCGCCGGTGGACGCCGCCGACGCACACGGCACCGTCAACTTCTCGGCCAGCGGCGTGAGCGCCGACAACACCGGCGCCACGTTGCTCGAGCAAGCCGAATCCGCCGGTCTCACGCCCGAGTACGGCTGCCGCATGGGGATCTGCTTCTCCTGCACAGCGGTGCGCCGCTCCGGCTGCACGCGCAATCTGCGCACCGGCGAGACCGACACCGACCCCGACCAGCCGATCCAGCTGTGCATCAACGCGCCGGTCGGCGACGTCGACATCGACATCTGATTCACGAAGGGGAGCCAACCATGACCATCCTGACCGAAACCGAGAACGGACCGCTGGTCCTGAGCCCGGACCAGATCGAGGAACTCGGCCGCGAACTCGACGAACTGCGCGCGGCCATCGTCGCCGACCTCGGCGAGCGCGACCGGGAATACCTGTACTCGATCATCAAGGCGCAGCGGGGATTCGAGATCGCCGGGCGCGGCCTGATGTATCTCGGCTTCCTTCTGCCCTTCTGGCTGGCCGCCGTGGCGGCGCTGAGTGTGTCGAAGATCCTGGACAACATGGAGATCGGCCACAACGTGATGCACGGCCAGTACGACTGGATGCGCGAGCCCGGCCTGAATTCCCGCGTGTTCGAATGGGACACGGTCTGCCCGGCCGACCAGTGGAAGCACTCGCACAACTACCTGCACCACACCTACACCAACATCCACAACAAGGACCGCGACATCGGCTACTCCATCCTGCGCATGGACGAGGCGCAGGAATGGAACGTGCTCCGGCTCGGCCAGCCGCTGTACGCCTTCGTGCTCATGATGCTGTTCGAGTGGGGTGTGATGGGCCACGACCTCGAGGTCGAGAACATCCTGGCGGGTAAGAAGAAGTGGCCGGAGGTCAAGAATCTGATCCTCGGTCAGTGGCGCAAGGCGGGCAAGCAGGTGCTCAAGGACTACCTGGTGTTCCCCGCGCTGACCGGACCGCTGTTCTTCCACACGCTGGCGGGTAACGTCACCGCCAACCTGGTGCGCAACGTGTGGGCCTTCGCCATCATCTTCTGCGGTCACTTCCCGGCCGGCGTACAGACGTTCACCGAGGAGGAGACCGCGGACGAGACCCGCGGCGAGTGGTACATCCGGCAGATGCTCGGCTCGGCCAACATCACCGGCAGCAAGCTGTTCCACATCATGTCCGGGAATTTGTCGCATCAGATCGAACACCATCTGTTTCCCGATCTGCCCGCGAGCCGTTATCCGGAGATGGCGCCTACCGTCCGCGCATTGTGTGAAAAGTACGGTTTGCCGTACAACACCGGCTCGCTCGGTAAGCAGATCGGCTCGGTGTGGAAGAAGATTTTCAAGCTGGCACTTCCGCCGCGCTGGGTCGAGAGCGAGCCGTCTCCCGGTGTTATCGTGATGCGTCAGCGAAAGGCGAGCGAAGCGGGCGTGTGAATGATCGGGAAATTCGAGAGCAACAAGGATCTCATTCAGGAATTGACGTCTTCCGGTGCCAGGCACGTCGGCAATATCGCCAACATCATCACGGGGACGGTCGCCGAGGTCACCAGGGAGATCGGTGAGTGGATCACCGACGCCATCGAGATGAACGAGGCGGCGGCCGCGGCACGCCGGGACGCGGAGGCGCAGCGGGATCTCGATCGTGACGTCGACGCCGAGACCGAGGTCACGGTCACGAAACCGCGGGCGGAGGCGACGGAGGCGTTCCTCGACGCCGAGGTCGTCGAGCCGGGCGTCGACGAGCCGCGCTGATCACCAGACCGGCAGCCTGCGCCGATGCTCGATGACGTCGGTGATCAGATCCTGATAGCCGTCGACCAGCTCGGCCAGCCTGGACCACTGCAGGTGGGCCTCACCGCCCGCCTGCCCCGGGTGCGGGTCGGCCGTGATCTCGTCGTCCAAGGAGTGTCGGGCCGAAACCCATTTCGCCGCGATTCGGTCGATGACCGCGCCGAGTGTCTCGGTATGCAGGGAGGCGCCCTCTCGGTGCTGCACGTTCTCCGCCACCCAGGCGTCGATCCGCCCGATCCATTCCGCGCGGCAGCGGTCGATGTGCTCCACTTGCTGGGTGCAGGCGGCGACGCGGGTGCTGGATGCCTCCGGGGCGTGTGATCGCTCGAGTGTCCGCTGCCGTCGCTCGTGGCAGTCGACGAGCTTCCGCGCGGCGTGCAGCACGCTGTGCCGGTGCTGGTTCTCGCCGGGTTCGCGAATCGCGCGAAGCAGTGCGGCCGGCGGCGGCAGCTCTTGGGCTCCGAAACTGCGCTGAGCGTATTCGGTGGGCATGACATACCTCTGCGACACGATGAATCCTGGATGCGCCAGGGCCGAGGGGGATTTCGGGGAGGGGCGCCCCTCGGCTCCGGCGCAGTCCCGCACCCGGATGCCATCCCACGTTCCACCAGCACGGCAGAGAAACCGGGAAATCCGCGACGATGCGGGAGAAGACGGTCCGAGAAAACAGGACACTTTCAGGAAAGCGCGGTAACCGAAGCCGCGCAATACTCTGGTCTGTGAATCCGAAAGCTGCCGGGAAATCGTTATGTTCCGTTACGGATCGGTCAACCGGACCGGCGCTCGGCGGTGCGTTCTCGAAATTGTCGAGCGTATGATTAGCAACCGATCCGGTGTGCGCGCTGCGCGCCGCCGCCGCATGGGCTAGCCTCGGTATTCGTGCCCGCCTACGTGTCATCGCCGGAGCTGACATTCGGCTTCATGTTCGCGCTGGAAGACCCTGAGCGAATCGCGGAGGTCGTGCGTGATCTGATCGTCCGCAAGACCGTCTCGGTCTTCCGTCTCGCCCGGCTGTCCGACGACGACGGCCCGCCGGAGCGCTACGTGGTCAACTGGGCGGTCATCCCGCAGATCTCGATCACCACCGCCGCGCCGGACGAGGAGGAGCTGCGCACCACCCGCACCATGCTGGTCAACGCTTTTCTCAGTGAGGACGGCGAGGTCAGCCTGTATTCGGCGCAGTCGAGCGGACCGGCCTGACCGGACCGTCCCGGAGGCGCACATCCAGGACGGTCCGATCGATCACCCGACCGGTGGCGGTGCGTCGAGCCGTCCGGAGCGGGCGAGCGCGAACAGGCCCGCCGCCGCGGCCGCTCCCACGGCGACGAGCGCGGCCCACGCCAGTGCGCTCATCCCGGCCTCGCGCGTGCGGTCCAGCAGCGTTCCGATGCCCAGATTCCCGAGCAGGATGCCGATGCCGACGATGGTGTTGTAGAGGCCGTAGTGCGTCGCCACCAGGCGGTTGCCCGACAACGCGACCACGGTGTCCATCTCGAACGGAAACACCGCTGCCGCACCGATTCCCAGCGCGGCGGCGGTCAGCAACAGTGCGCCGATCGCGGGCCACACGCCGAAGCCGGTGCCAGGGATCACCATCAGCGGCACGAACGCCGACGCGAGTATCGCCATGCCGAATGCCAGGCTGTGCGCGCGGCCCCACCGCTGCCCGAACCAGCGGGTGATACGCAGTTGCCCGGCGATCGCGATCAACCCGGACAGCACGAACACCGCCGTCATCAGCACAGTCGCCGAATCGCCCGCTATCCGTGCGGCGTGCACAGGCAACGCCAGGTATACCTGGAAGGCCAGGACCGAAGAACTGATCATCGCCGCGGCGAACAGCAGGAACGGGCGGTTGGCCAGCGCCACGCGCCAATCGTCCAGCACCGAGGTGGTTTTCGGCTCGGCGCGGTGCTGCGGGAGCGCGCGTAACTGGGCCAGCGTCAGCACGCCGAACACCACCGCCGCGCCCGTGGCGGTCGCGCGGAAGTCGACGGTCATCAGCGCGAGCCCGGCGATCGGGCCGAACAGTATGCCCGCCTGGTAGAAGACGTTGAACACGGCGAACGCCTCCACTCGGCGCTCGCCCGAGTCGATTGCCAGATACGCGCGGACCGCCGGGTTGAACAACGCGCCCGCGAAGCCGGTCGCGGCCGAGGCCGCCAGCAGCGCTGGCAGCGTGTCCGCGACCGCGAGCAGCGCGAAACCGCCGGTGCGCAGCAGGCATCCGGTCACGATGAGCGGCTTGTAGCCGAGTCGATCGGCCAGCGTGCCGCCGACGAGGAACATGCCCTGCTGGGAGAAGTTGCGGATTCCGAGGACGAGGCCGACCGCCCACGCGGCCAGCCCGAGCGGACCGGCCAGGTAACCGGCCAGGTAGGGCATCAGCATGTAGAAGCCGGTGTTGATGGCGAATTGATTGACCATCAGCATCCGGCTGGGACGGTTGAAGCCGCGGTAGGTGGCGATCAGATCGGTCATCGCGTCCGCTCCTTCCCGGCGGCGCCGCGGGGATCGACGACCGTCGTGCACCGGGTCCACGAGAGCGCGACGGCGTCGGCCGGATGCGCGATGCGCAGCGGTGCGGTGGGTGGTGCGATGTCGAGCAAGCCGTGCTCGCGGCAGTAGTCGTCGTTGTACACCGTGTCGAAGTAGCGCAGCGGTCCGTCGGGAAAGACCGCGGCGATCCGCGTGGCCGCATCGCCGGTGCGGGCCAGCCAGCCCGCGACCAGGGCGACCGCGCCGACGCTCCAGCCGCCGCTGGCGTGGTGTGTCGCGGCGAGTCTGCGGCAGGCCCAGACCGCCTCCGCGGGCGCGACCCAGTGCACCTCGTCGAACGCCGAATAGTCGACGTTGTCCGGATGGATACTCGAACCCAGCCCGCGCATCAGCCGTGGCCCCGCGGGCTGTCCGAAGATCGTGGACGCCACCGTGTCGACGCCGACCAAGCGCAGGTGCGGAAAGTATCGGCGCAGCGTGCGCGTGATCCCCGCGGAATGGCCACCTGTGCCGACCGAGCAGACCAGGACGTCGATCCGTCCCAGTTGCGCGACCAACTCGAGTGCCAGGGTCTCGTAGGCGTCGCGGTTGTCGGGGTTGCGGTACTGGTCGGGACACCACGCGAGGGCATCTCGGGCCAGCAGCTCGGCGACGCGGTCACGGCGCGCCTGCTGCCAGCCGCCGGTGGGGTGCGGTTCGGTGACCAGTTCTACGCGCGCGCCGTAGGCCGCGAGCATGCGGCGCATGAGCGGTTCCAAGCCGGGGTCGGTGACCAGCGTGACCGGATGGTGATACACCATGCCCGCGAGCGCCAGGCCCAAACCGAGTGTGCCACTGGTCGATTCGATGATCGGGGCGCCGGGTGCGAGGTCACCGCGCGCGATGGCGCGTTCGACCATGTGCAGCGCGGGCCGGTCCTTCATGCCGCCGGGGTTGGCGCCCTCCAGCTTGGCCCAGAAGCCGAGGCCGTCCGGTCGCGTTGTGCCGCCGAGCGGTTCGGTGATCCAGAGCACGGGCGTATTGCCCACCATGGTGGCCGGACGCGGACAGCGCAGGGCCGCCGTCAGGAGACTCGCCGGGCTCGCGAGCGGGGTCGTCTCCGGTTCGCGCGGAGCGGGATCGGGCACAGCCGGGTTCTGCAGCGCAGAAGTCATGGGGAATCGTCGATTCTGTGCGGTCGCTGTCGCAGCGACGGTGTGAGTGCGGACTTCGCACGAACACCGGCCGGGCCCCGGCAGGCTCCGGCCTGACGCTGACCGATCAGTTCCGATCGATGCCGAATCGAGTGAGTCGTTCTCTGCCCGGATACACCGGGAGGGTCGCGACCGGGGGTGCGCGCACGCCGCCCCCGAGCGCGGACCCAGGGGCCGCGAGCAGCACCGACACGGACGCGATCAACAGCAACAGCAGCAGCGAGGCGGCGCGTGGCAGGGCCGCGAGCACACCGTCGGCGGGCACATGCCGGTCCGGCTCGGCGGCGTGCTGGTGCCGGTCGACGAGGATCGCCGGGGAGACGATAGAGGCCACGACGGGCCCGGACGCTTCGATGTGGGCGTGTGACGCGACAGCGTGGCCGAAGACATGGCACTGGGGCACCGCCATGGCGACCACCCAGACGGTGTACGCGAGAGCCACGATCATCCGGATCACCGGTAGCCGCAGCGCGCCGAACGTCACGCTGTCCGATGGTACAAGTTCCTCCGCGCGACGATCCGCGGGCGGGAACGACGATGCGGTCGCGTGCGGGTGATATCGGCTGCGGGACAACGCCGGTCGTTCGCCGAAGACCGAATGCACCCCGATTCGTTGGCGTGTCGGTATCAGATGGTGCCGTTCGCGAGCAGCCGGATACGCGACAATCAGGACACCTACTGGTTGTGGCATGGATCACAGCAACCGTAAGGAGCGTAGCTCATGGAACTCGAGAAGCCCGTCCCGCCGCCCAGCCCGATTCGTGTTCGAGGCGATCTGGACCCCGCGCTGTCGCGGTGGCTGTGGCTGGTCAAGTGGCTACTGGCGATTCCGCACTACGTCGTGCTGTTCTTCCTGCACATCGCGTACGCCGTGCTCACGGTGGTGGCCTTCTTCGCCATCCTGATCACCGGCAAGTACCCGCGGGGACTGTTCGACTTCAACGTCGGCGTCATGCGCTGGGGATGGCGGGTGACTTTCTACGCGCTCTCGGTACTGGGCACCGACAAGTACCCGCCGTTCAGCCTGCAGCCGAACGCGGACTACCCGGCCGACCTGGAGATCGACTATCCGGAGACGTTGCACCGCGGTCTGGCGCTGGTGAAGTGGTGGCTGCTCGCCATTCCGCACTACCTGATCATCGGAGCGGTGCTCAGCGGCGGCATCGCGATCGCGGGGAGCGACGGTGACGACTGGGGCGGCGGCTCGATCTCGTTGCTGAGCCTCCTGCTGATCGTCGCGTTGATCGGGTTGCTGTTCACGGCGCGCTACCCACAGGGCATCTACGACTTCGTGATGGGCGTCAATCGCTGGATCATCCGCGTGCAGGCGTACGCCGGTCTGATGCGGGACGAGTACCCGCCCTTCCGGCTCGACCAGGGCGCTCGCGAATCCGACTGAATTCGATATCGACACCGGATCCGCCCGCCCCGTCAGCGGGCGGATTCGTATATCCGCCGCACCACGTCCTCGATCTCGGGCTCCTCGATCGACAGGTCCCGCACTTCGGCGCGGTCGGACACCGCGGCCAGCAATTGCGCGGCCGTGGTCTGCTCGGGATCGAAGGCCAGTCGCTGCCGCATGCCGTCCCCTTCGGTGCCGAGCAGCTGGGCCGAGGGAAGGTCGTCGAGGGCGGGCGCCGGTTCGGCCAGATCGACCACCAGCACCCGGCGCGCGCCGACGGTGGCCGCCAGGCCGGTCAGCGACCCGTCGTACACCAAGTGGCCGTGGTCCACGACGAGCACACGCTCGCACAGCCTTTCGATATCGCCCATGTCGTGGGTGGTGAGCAGCAGGGTCGTGCCGCGCTCGGCCCGCTCTGCGCGCAGGAACTCGCGCAGCCGTTGTTTGGACAGCACATCGAGGCCGATCGTGGGCTCGTCCAGGATGACCAACTCGGGCGAATGCAGCAGTGCCGCGGCGACTTCCGCGCGCATGCGCTGGCCCAGCGAGAGCTGGCGCACCGGTGTGTCGAGTGTGTCGGCCATTTCCAGCTGCTCGATCAGCTCGTGCGCGCGCTCGCGCGCGGTGTCCGGCTCCAGCCGGTGGATCGCGGCAAGGATCGAGAACGATTCGCGCAGCGGCAGATCCCACCACAGCTGCGAGCGCTGGCCGAACACCACGCCGATCCGCCCGGCGAGTTCGCGTCGCTGCCGCACCGGATCCAGCCCGCAGGTGCGTACGGTGCCCGCGGTGGGGACCAGGATGCCGGTGAGCATTTTGATCGTGGTGGATTTGCCCGCGCCGTTGGCGCCGATGTAGCCGACGGCGGCGCCCCGCTCGATCCGGACAGTCATCCCGTCGACCGCGGTGAGCGTCTCGCGGCGCCTGCGCCAGCGGCGGCCGTCCTTGCGATACAGGACGAACTGCCTGGTGAGTCCATCCATGTCGATGATCGCCTCGGGGCTGCCGAACCCACCCGTGCTCATCCGCCGCCTCCCTGGTAGTGCCGAGTGCCCGATCGCCACAAACCCAGCGCCAGCAGCCAGACCCACAGCGCCGCCACCGGGGTGAGCCAGGCCAGCCAGGCGGGCAGCAGTGGTGGACCGGGCAGGCCGAGCAGCGCGAGGGTGGGTAGATAGGCCGTGAACGAGACCGGAATCGCGAACCCGAAAAGCAATCGCATGGGTGTGGGAAACAGCGACGCGGGTTGCGTCGCCGCGAACGAGCCGCCGTAGGTGAAACTGTTGGTGAGTTCGGCGCCGTCGATCAGATAGAACTGCAATCCGGCGGCGCAGACGAACACTCCGCCGAACAGCGCGATACCGCCGACGAGCGTGAGTGCCAGCAGCGCGGTCGCGGTCGGGTTCCAGGCGATGTCGTTGCGCGCCGTACCGGCCACCAGCGCGACGACCGAGACCGAGGCGCGAGCGAACCGGCGCAGAGAGATGTCGCTGGTGATCAGTTGCAGCAGCAGCGGTTGCGGCCGCAGGTGGTAGGCGTCGAGCCGGCCCATCCGAATCAGGACCGGAAGTGTGTCCAGGTGGCCGAAAAGTACCTGGGACAGCGCGAAACTCGTGTTGCTCAGCCCGAACAGCAACAGTGCGCCATCCAGGTCGAGTCCGCCGAGAACGCGTGCCGTGCGGAAGATCAACCACACTTCGGCCAATTCGACCAGGCCAACCAGGAAAGCGCTCAAAAGCTCACTGGCAAAGGACAACCGGTAACTGCGCTGCGCCCGGATCCTGGAGCGCAACACGGCCACGTAGGGCGTCGACCACGACGCGGTGCGCGGGGGAGCGGTGTCACCCACCCTGCACCTCCAGCCTGCGACGGCCCGCGACCAGCAGCACGCGCCCGGCGATCGCGGTCACCAGCACCCAGAACACCTGGACGCCGACGACCGAGAGCGCTTCCGCGCCGGTGATCCGTCCCGAGAGCACGTCGATCGGAGATTGCAGCATCGAGGGAAAAGGCGAGGCCGCCGCGATAGCTGCCAGCCACGACGGGAACATGTGCACCGGCACGAACAGTCCGGCCAGGAACGTGCCCCCGGTGTAGTACAGCACCCGGATGCCACGGGTTTCCACGACCCAGAATCCGATCAGCACCACGAGGAACCGGCACAGGAACGAAACGACTACCGCCAGCAGGACACTCAGCGCCCCGAGGAGGTAGGGGCCGAAGGTGACCGGCATCGCCAGCCCGAAGGTGAGGGTGCCCACCAGCACACTCGGCACTCCACGCGGCAGGAAGGTGCACGCCGCGCGCCCGAGATCGTCGGCGAGATAGCCGCATTGGATGTCGACCGGGCGCAGGAAGTCGATCGCGATGTCGCCGTTCTTCACCCGATCGTCCAGCGGTCCCAGCGGTCCCATGAACTGCAACGCGCCGAGCAGGCCCTGCGAGAGCCATACGTAGGCGCCGATGCTGCCCCGGTCGTACCCGCCGAAGTCGCCCGCGGCATCCACCGCCGCGGCGAGGACGGCCGCGCGGACGAACCCGAACACGCAGTTGGTGAACAGCCCCGCGAACATGGCCGCTTTGTATTGCCACTGTCTGCGGAATCCGGCGCCCACAAGCGATGTGTAGAGAGCGACGGCGCTGCGAAATCGTTCCCCGACGGCACGCTGTCCGCCCCCCTCCGGTCTGCCGCGCACAAGGAGTCGACTCTACCGGCCCCACTGGGCGCGGGAAAGGCTTCGGCGCTGTTTCAGGGAAAAGGCCACATCCGAGCTCCGCCGGTGTTAGAAACACTCTCACTTCAGATTGTGGAGCGCTCGCGCACGACGAGTAAGGAACGCCGATGACCGTCGCCGAGATGACTGTTTTCGAGGCACTCGAATCGAACGTGCGCGGGTACTGTCGCTGCTGGCCCGCCGTCTTCGACACCGCCAGCGGAGCGTGGTTGCGCGACGAGAACGGCAAGGAGTACCTGGATTTCTTCGCGGGCGCGGGCTCGCTCAACTACGGCCACAACAACCCCGTACTCAAGCGAGCGCTGCTCGACTACATCGCCGGGGACGGCATCACCCACGGGCTGGACATGTCCACCGTCGCCAAGCGGCGGTTGCTGGAAGTGTTGCGCGACAACGTCCTCGCCCCGCGCGGGCTGGATTGGAAAGTCCAGTTCCCCGGGCCGACCGGAGCCAACGCGGTCGAGGCCGCGTTGAAGCTCGCGCGCAAGGTGACCGGGCGGCAGACCGTGCTGAGCTTCACCAACGCTTTCCACGGGATGTCGCTTGGCGCGCTGGCGGTCACCGGGAACGCCGCGAAGCGGTCGGGCGCCGGAGTGTCGCTCGGGCATGCGATGCCGATGCCATACGACGGGTATCTCGGTGTCGCCGACGATCTGCTGTGGATGCGTAAGGCGCTGGATGATCCGTCATCGGGGTTGGACAAGCCCGCGGCGGTGATCGTGGAGACGGTGCAGGGCGAAGGCGGCATCAATGTGGCCCGGGCGGAGTGGTTGCGTGGACTGGCCGAATTATGTTCGGCTCGCGGCATTCTGTTGATCGTCGACGACGTGAAGATGGGTTGTGGCCGTACCGGGCCGTTCTTCTCTTTCGAAGCCGCCGGGATCACGCCCGACATCGTGACGTTGTCGAAGTCGATCGGCGGCTACGGCCTGCCGATGGCGTTGGTGCTGTTGCGGCCGGAGCTCGATCAGTGGGCGCCCGGTGAGCACAATGGCACCTTCCGGGGCAACAACGCGGCATTCGTGACGGGGCGTGTCGCGCTCGAGCACTATTGGTCGGATTCCGCACTGGAACTCGCGACCGTCGCCAAGGGGCAGCGGATCGCGCGAGCCCTGAGCGAATTCGTCTCGACCTTTCCCGGAGTCTCGACGCGGGGGCGGGGTTTGGTGCACGGCGTCGTGTTCGAGGACACGTCTCTCGCCGAAAAGGTCGGCCGGGCCGCTTTCGATCGTGGCTTGCTCGTGGAGACGTCCGGTTCGCTGGACGAGGTGATCAAGTTGATGCCGCCCCTGACGATCGCCGACGACGAGATCGACCACGGCATCCGGCTATTGGCGGCAGCGATGGAAGCGGTGTGCGGATAAGGGCTTTCCGTACATGCCCGGCCGTGCCAGCTGGCCGGACCGCCGGCGAAGACACGCAGCAGGCAGTGCGCGGTGACGCCGGTGACCCGCGGCGTCTTGGGCAACTGCCCGAGCAGCAGGGCATCGCTCTCCCGAGAACTGGGGGTGCGGGTGACGCAGACGATCTGCGTGGCGCCCGAGGTGAGGCAGACCCACGAGGTATCCGGCCGCCGGGCCAGCGCATCGGCGACGCCGCGTCGGGGGTCACCTGGACGCGGACGAACCACTCCACCCACCCCAGTCGCCGGGCGTTCGGCAGGCCGACCACCCGCAGTTGCCCGGTGGAACGCAGCCTGCGGTACCGCCGGGCGACCGTCTGATCGGACACGCCGAGCACCGCTGCGATGCGGCTGAACGGTGCGCGCCCGTCGATGTGCAGCGCGTGCACGATCGCGCGACTCACCGGCGACAGCGTAATGCGGCCATCCGCGACCGAATTCTCGTCGTGGGCGTGCTCACCCACGGCGCTCTTCCTGGCCACCTCCGGCGTGCTGCCGTACTTCCTGGCCGGCTGCTCCGAAGCGATGCCGCAACTCGGTCGCGAAGGCGTCGGCGAACTCGGCCGGATCGGCGGCATAACGCCGCGGATAGGGAAGCCGACCGGGCAACGTTCTTCGGTGTTTGAGCGTCGTGCTCGGGGGGTAATACCCCTGTGACCCGTCGTATGTACAGGTCACAGGGGTTGTTGCGCCCCCGGCAGGAATCGAACCTGCGACCTAGGGATTAGAAGGCCCTTGCTCTATCCAACTGAGCTACGGAGGCAGCGGGTTCTACGATGGCCGACATTGGCCGTGCTGTCCAGCGAGTCGATTATAGCGAGCGTCCAGGTGGCCGGATTCTTAGCGTTAGCAACGTTTCAGCCATCCCGAGATAGTAGGTGACGCGCCCGTGGTGATCGGGGCCAAGGATATCGGTACAAACCCGACCGGGCCACGGAATACTCGCCGAACTACGCTCAGTCGTATGTCCTCCGCCCCCACCTCGTCCGCCGCTCCCCGAGCCGAGGCCGCTCGGTCGGGGGCGACGTTCGGCACGATCACCGCGCTGGCCGGCGCCATCGCGGCCGTGGTCGCGGCGCTGGTGGTGGGGTTGTCGGCGGCGCAGGCACTGAGCCTGCTCGGCATCCCCGATCCGGGCGCGGCGACCACCTACGGACTGCCCGCGGTCCGGGCGCTCGCCGACCTGTCGGCCGCGCTGACAGTCGGCTCGCTGTTGTTCGCGGCCTTCCTGGTGCCGCCGCAGTCGAACGGGCTGCTGGACGTCGGCGGGTATCGCGCGGTGCGCAGGGCGTCGAATTTCGCGGTGGGCTGGGCGTGTTGCGCGGCGCTGCTGGTGCCGCTGACGGTTTCGGACACCACCGGACGGCCGGTGGGGGACGTTCTGCGCCCGCAGGAACTGTGGCAGGCGATCGATCGGATCGAGTTGGCCGGAGCTTGGCGGACGACCGTCGTTTTCGCCCTGATCGTCGCCGTGGGCTGCCGCCTCGCGTTGCGCTGGGGCTGGACGCCGGTCCTGCTCGGGGCCGCGATCGCCACCATGATGCCGCTGGCGTTGACCGGCCATTCCTCCTCGGGCGGGTCGCACGACGTGGCGACCAACAGCCTGATCCTGCATCTGATCTCGTCCGCCGTCTGGGTCGGCGGCCTGTTCGCGGTGCTCGCGCACGCCCTGCGCGGCGGTGCGCACACCGACGTCGCGGCCCGGCGTTTCTCGTCGACCGCCACGGTCGCCTTCGCCGTGATCGCGGTCAGCGGCGTGATCAACTCCTGGGTCCGCGTGCCGCTGGACGAGCTGCTCTCCAGCACCTACGGCAGGCTGGTGCTGGCCAAGGCCGCCGCGCTGGCGGTGCTCGGTGTATTCGGTTACCTGCAGCGCCGCGCCTCGCTGCCCGCCTTGGCGGCCGATCCCGGCGACCGGTCGGCCCTGGTGCGGTACGCGGGCGTCGAAGTATTGATCTTCGCCGCGACCATCGGCCTCGCGGTCGGGCTCGGCCGTACGCCGCCGCCACCGCCGGATTCCGTTCCGACGCCGGTCGAAGTGGAGCTGGGCTACAACCTGGCCGGGCCGCCCAGCTTCGCCCGCCTGGCGTTCGACTGGCGGTTCGATCTGATCTTCGGAACGCTGTCCATCGTGCTCGCGGTGCTGTACCTGCTCGGCGTGCGGCGGCTGCGAGCGCGGGGTGACGCGTGGCCTGCCGGGCGGACGTTCGCCTGGCTGTCCGGTTGTGTGGTGCTGCTCGTCGCCACCTCTTCCGGCGTCGGCCGGTACTCCCCCGCGATGTTCAGCGTGCATATGGGAGCCCACATGGCGCTGTCCATGCTCGCGCCGATCCTGTTGGCGCTCGGTGGCGCGGTGACGCTGGCGCTGCGCGCGCTGCCCCCGGCCGGCCGCGGTGGCGTGCCCGGTCCACGGGAATGGCTACTGGCCGCGGTGCACAACCCGGTCTCGCGTTTCCTGACCCACCCGATCGTGGCGTCGGCGATCTTCGTCGGCGGCTTCTACGCGCTGTACCTGGGCGGCATCTTCGACGCCTACGCCGACTCGCACGCGGCGCACCTGCTGATGAACGTGCACTTCCTGCTCAGCGGTTACCTGTTCTACTGGGTGGTGATCGGCATCGATCCCAAGCCGAGGCAGGTGGAGCCGTTGACCAAGCTCGCCATGGTGTTCGGCTCGCTGCCGTTCCACGCGTTCTTCGGCATCGCGCTGATGAGCATGACCACGGTGCTCGGCGGCTGGTTCTACCACGGCCTCGGTCTCGGCTGGAACGGCGATCTGCTCGGCGACCAGCGCACCGGCGGCAGCCTCGCGTGGGCGAGCGGTGAGGTCCCCCTGGTGGTGGTGATGCTGGCGTTGCTGATCCAATGGTCGCGCAGCGACCAGCGACTCGCGCAGCGCACCGATCGAGCCGCCGAACGCGACAACGACGCCGCACTCGCCGCACACAACGCGATGTTCGCCGAACTGGCCAAGCGAGATGGAGAAGTGCGTAAGTGAGTGAACGCGCCACCACGGTCTCCCCACACAGACCGGCCGGGCGGGTGGAACGGTCGCACGTGCGATCCGCACGCAGGCGGCTGGCCGGGCAGATCCGTAAGACGCCGGTCTTCCACACCTCCATCGCGAGCCCGTCCGGTCCCGTCCCCGTGACGATCAAGCTCGAGCACCTCCAGCACGGCGGGACGTTCAAAGTACGCGGCAGCCTCAACGCGCTGCTCGAGTCGGGCGCCGGGGTCGATCAGGTGGTGATCGCCTCCGGCGGCAACGCGGGTATCGCGGCGGCGCTGGCCGCGGCGCGGCTCGGGAAATCCTGCACCGTCGTCGTCCCGGAGACGGCGCCGCACACCAAGGTCGCCGCGATGTGGTCGCACGGCGCGGAGGTGCTCTGGCACGGCACCTGCTACGCCGAGGCCTTGCAGCACGCGACCGAGCTGGCCACCGAACGGGGCGCGCTGCTGCTGCACGGCTACGACCTGCCCGCGGTGGTCGCAGGCATCGGCGTGGTGGGGCTGGAACTCGAGGAGCAGGTACGTGGTCGGCCGCCGGTGCTGGCCGCGGTGGGCGGTGGCGGACTGGTCGCGGGCATCGCGGCCGCGGTCGGGCGGCGTCAGCGGGTGATCGGGGTGGAACCCGACGGCGCCGCGATCCTGCGCGCGGCGTTGGCGGCCGAGCGTCCGGTGGACATTGTCGGGTCCGGGATCACCGTCGACTCGCTGGGGCCGACCCGTATCGGTGACATCGCACTCGACGTCGCCCGCCGCCACGGCGTGCGCTCGGTGCTGGTCAGCGACGACGCGATCAGCGCGGCGCGGGAATATCTGTGGCGCGAGTTCCGCATCCTGGTGGAAGTGTCCGGCGCCACGGCGCTGGCCGCAGTGCACAGCGGCGTCTACGTTCCCGCGCCGGACGAGCGACCGGTGGTGGTCCTCTGCGGCGCCAATACCGACGTGGCGGTGTTCTGACCACGCGGGCGTGAAAGCTCGATCTTCACATTCCGGGAAGTTGTGCACATTCCTGGATCGGATCGCTCGGGTCCGCGAAATCGGCGCACGCTGGAAGTGCCTCCTGGAGGGGGAGGACATTCCGGGCGGTTCCGGATCCGAATGTGAAGGGGCGTAGCTATGTACGAGGCGAATGCGACCGTGATCGGAACGATCGCCACCCATCCGGTCAAGCGTGATCTGACCAATGGCGAGCAGGTGGTCACCTTCCGATTGGCGAGCAATTCCCGCCGACTGGACCAGACGTCGGGGCAGTGGGTGGACAACGGCACTCTCTATCTCACCGTCAGCTGCTGGCGCAGGCTGGTGGCAGGTGTCGACGCGTCCCTGCGGCGCGGCGATCCGATCATCGCCTACGGCCAGCTGCGCTCCCATGAGTACCGGAGCAAGGATGGTGTGGAGCGACGGGATCTGGAGATGCGCGCCACCGCGGTCGGACCGGACCTGTCCCGCTGTGTCGCGCACCTGACGCGGCAGTCCGACCTGCCGCCACGGAATACTTCTGCGGTCGCGAGCGCTGAAGGTCAGGTGCCGGTGGGCGGCGCGCCGGGGGAGAATATCGTTGCCGCCGATTCGGCACCGCCGCACGGCAACGCGCCCGAGCCTGTCGACGCTTGATCGCATGGCCGGTTTTCGTCCCGGCGGCAGGGTAGCTCTGCTTCGTCCCCCCATCTCTCGCACCGATAGGCTTCACACTTATGGCTGAGTTCATCTACCAAATGAAGAAGGTTCGCAAGGCGCACGGCGACAAAGTCGTGCTCGACGATGTCACCTTGAACTTCCTTCCCGGCGCCAAGATCGGCGTCGTCGGCCCGAACGGCGCGGGTAAATCCAGCGTGCTGAAGATCATGGCCGGACTGGACCAGCCGAACAACGGTGACGCGTTCCTCGCCGCCGGCGCCACCGTCGGGATCCTCCAGCAGGAGCCGCCGCTCAACGAGGAGAAGACCGTCCGCGGCAACGTCGAGGAGGGCATGGGCGAGATCAAGGTGAAGCTGGATCGCTTCAACGAGATCGCCGAGCTGATGGCCACCGACTACTCCGACGAGCTCATGGAGGAGATGGGCAAGCTGCAGGAGGACCTGGATCACGCCGACGCGTGGGACCTGGACTCCCAGCTCGAGCAGGCGATGGACGCGCTGCGCTGCCCGCCGCCGGACGAGCCGGTCACCAACCTCTCCGGTGGTGAGCGCCGCCGCGTGGCGCTGTGCAAGCTGCTGCTGAGCAAGCCCGACCTGCTGCTGCTCGACGAGCCGACCAACCACCTGGACGCCGAGAGCGTGAACTGGCTCGAACAGCACCTGGCGCAGTACCAGGGCGCTGTGCTCGCGGTCACCCACGACCGGTACTTCCTGGACAACGTCGCCCAGTGGATTCTCGAGCTGGACCGCGGCCGCGCCTACCCGTACGAGGGCAACTACTCCACTTACCTGGAGAAGAAGGCCGAGCGGCTCGAGGTGCAGGGCAAGAAGGACCAGAAGCTGCAGAAGCGGCTCAAGGAAGAACTCGCCTGGGTCCGTTCCGGCGCCAAGGCCAGGCAGGCCAAGAACAAGGCCCGTCTGGGGCGGTACGAGGAGATGGCGGCTGAGGCCGAGAAGATGCGGAAGCTGGACTTCGAGGAGATCCAGATTCCCGCGGGCCCGCGCCTGGGCAACGTGGTGGTCGAGGTCGAGCACTTGGACAAGGGCTTCGGTGACCGTCAGCTGATCAAGGACCTGTCGTTCACCCTGCCGCGTAACGGCATCGTCGGCGTGATCGGGCCCAACGGCGTCGGTAAGACCACGCTCTTCAAGACCATCGTGGGGCTCGAGTCGCCGGACAGCGGCGAGGTGAAGGTCGGCGAGACGGTCAAGCTGAGCTACGTCGACCAGAATCGTGCCGGCATCGACCCCAAGAAAACTGTCTGGCAGGTGGTCTCCGACGGTCTCGACTACATCGAGGTCGGCCAGCAGGAAATGCCGTCACGCGCCTACGTGAGCGCGTTCGGCTTCAAGGGCCCCGACCAGCAGAAGCCGGCGGGCGTTCTGTCCGGCGGTGAACGTAACCGGCTGAACCTGGCGATGACGCTCAAGCAGGGCGGCAACCTGATCCTGCTGGACGAGCCGACCAACGACCTCGACGTCGAGACCCTCGGCTCGCTGGAGAACGCGCTGGAGAAGTTCCCCGGCTGCGCCGTGGTCATCTCGCACGACCGCTGGTTCCTGGACCGCACCTGCACCCACATCCTTGCGTGGGAGGGTGACTCCGACAACGAGGCCAAGTGGTTCTGGTTCGAGGGCAACTTCGAAGCGTACGAAGCCAACAAGGTCGAGCGGCTCGGCCCGGAAGCGGCCCGCCCGCACCGGGTTACGCACCGCAAACTCACCCGCGGCTGAGTTCGGCGGCGTAGGCGGGTGCACGGTGCGGCCGCACCCGCCCTACGTGCCCGCACTGCCTGGATGCTGTGGCCGGGCGAGGACGACACCGCCGCGAAAGCCCGGATTTCGGCGGACCCCCACGGTTCGACTTCGGGCGGCGCAGGACCTCGCCTGTGGAAGGCCCCGGTTGGCGGTGCTTGCTGGGGGCCATTGGGGGCAAGACAGGGACATGGGACGCATATGTTCCCGGGGTGGGTCACCCGGGTGCAGTTCGCACCGCGCCGCGTAAGCCTTGTTCGGCCTGGCCGGTGAGCGGGGAAGGGCTCCGACTGTCCGGGGCGCCTTCACCGCCGCTGAATCTGGTGATGGCGGGGTTTCTCCTTGCCAGGGTGCCCGCTGCCGGGCACAAGCGAGCGGGCGCTGCCTGGCATTTGCTGGTGTGCGATGCGGAGCGGTTGAGCCCGGAGTTCGGGTCGAGAGCTGGGGGCGACGGCCGCGGTGGGGTGGCGCGAAAAGTCTTTCCGGGGAACGCGGAACAGGAGTGACACCTACCCGCGCGTAGCTCGCTAGGGTGGGAGTCGTGAATGCGCAGGCGCAGTTCGAGCAATCGGTGGCTTCGACCGCCGACGCGGTGGTCGAGCTGACCCGAGGTACCGGTGCGGCGCCGCTGCCGCCACGGATACGACCTGTCGCGCTCACCTGACATTCGCGGGTCCGACTTCTGTGCTGTGCCCGAGGTTGTCGCGTGTGATCTCGGCACACGAGCGGCGAACTCCGCCGCCGTGGTGAACCACCGGATGTGGAAAGGGAATTCACCCACGCGTCATCGGCGCACAGTTACTCTCGGACCGGCGTCACTTTGTTACGGAACCGATATCCGAGGGAGTTGGCGAAAAATGACCGTCTCGTCCGAATTGTCCAGCGCGGCGTGGGCCGCGGGTTTGCCGCAGTCACTGCGCGGCGAAGTCGCGACGCTCGAGGAGGCGTACTTCCGCCACGTCGACGCGGGCGATGTGGACTGTGCGATCACCGGCATCACCCAGATCTTCCGAAGGCACTTGGAGTTGGCGGTGACGCGCCGCCCCGGTCGCGCCCTGGTGCGGGTGTACCACCCGGACGACGGCTCCGGAATCGGTGCGGCGGTGCAGATCGTCACCGATGACATGGCGCTGCTGGTCGAGTCGATCAGCTCGTCGCTGAGCCGGATCGGCGTCAGCGTCAGCGAGATCATCCACCCGATCTTCGAGGTCGAGCGGGACGAGGAGGGGCGGCTGACGCACGCCGCCGCGCATGAGGTGGACGGCACCGGCGGGGCGGGACTGCGGGAGTCCTGGATGCACGTGCAATTGCACCCGTCGACCAGTGCGGCGCTGCTGGCCAAGGTCGAATCCGCGGTGCCGGACGTCGTGGACGACGTGCGTCAGGTGATCGGCGACACCGAGGCCATCGAAGACGTGCAGAGCAGACTGGCCGACGATCTCGAATCGGCCGCGCGATCCGGGTCCGCGCCGTTCCAGCCGACCGAACTGACCGACACCGCTCACTTGCTGCGCTGGCTGGCCGGGGGGAACTTCACCCTGCTCGGCTACGCGCGCTACCGGCTGAGCACCGACCAGGGCCGCGAGATGTCCACCGTCGTGCCCGAGACCTGCCTCGGCGTGCTTCGGCCCGACGTGGGCACCGACTTCCACGTGCCGGTCAACGGCGGTGACCGTCCGCTGCTCACGCTGACCCAGGGGCTGGTCCCCGCCACCGTGCATCGTGCGGTGTATCCCTACTTCGTCGGTGTCGCCGATTTCGACGCCGACGGAACCATCGTCGGTGAACACCTGTTCATCGGCGTCTTCACCGTCACCGCCGTGCACGAGAACGTTCTGGACATCCCGGTGATCGAACGCCGGGTCCGTTCGGCGATCGAGGAGAGCGGATTCGACCTGGACTCGTTCTCCGGTCAGGCCATGCTCGAGGTCATCCAGTCCTTCCCGCGCACCGAGCTGTTCTCCGCCGATGCCGAGACGCTGCGCCGCACCGCCACCGCCGTGCTGAGCGTCAGCTTGCGGCGTCAGGTGCGCCTGTTCCTGCGCGCGGACACCTATGGCCGCTATGTCGCCTGCCTGGTCTATCTGCCGCGTGACCGGTACACCACCCGCGCGCGGCTCGAGATGCAGGAGATCCTGGTCCGCGAACTGGGTGGCGTATCCATCGACTATTCCGCGCGGGTGGGCGAAAGCGATTTGGCGCGAGTGTATTTCACCGTGCGCATGCCGGAGGCCGAGCTCGGTGTCCCGCGTCGTACGCCGCCCGGCGCCGATACCTCCGAGCCCACCCGGCTGCGCTTGCAGAACATGCTCGCCGAGGCCACCCGCACCTGGGAGGACCGGCTGAACGACGAGGTGAGCACGTCGACGGTGCTCGATCCCGCGGTGGTGCAGCGATACGCGGAGGCCTTCCCCGAGGGTTACAAACAGGATTTCGCCGCGGCCCGCGCGCTGCGGGACATCGTGCGCCTGGAACATTTGCGAGACGGCGTCATCGATCAATATCTGTACCGGAAGCCGGATTCGGCACCGGGCTCGTGGCGTTTCACGCTCTACGTCGGTGGTAGCGGCATCTCCTTGAGCCAGGTGCTTCCGCTGTTGCAGAGCCTCGGTGTGGAGGTGGTCGACGAGCGGCCGTACCAGATCGCGCTGGAGGCGGCGGCGGACGGCACCGGCGGTGAGCGGTGGATCTACGACTTCGGCTTGCTCGCCCGCCCGGAGCTGCTGCGCAGTTCGCTCGATCGCGATCTGGACGCCGAACTGCTCGAGTCCTCCAAACGCGCCGACGTGCTGGCGGCGGAGGTGCGCGGCCTGCGGGAACGGTTCGTGGAAGCCTTCGCGGCCATGTGGTACGGACGCGCGGAAGCGGACGGGATGAACGAGCTCGTGCTGCGTGCCCGGTTGCCGTGGCGGGCCGTGTCGATCCTGCGCACCTACGCGAAGTACTTGCAGCAGGCCGGTTTTCCGTACAGCCAGGCCAACATCTGCCGTGTGCTGCTCACCTATCCGGATATCGCGCGCCTGTTCGTCGACCTGTTCGCCGCGCGCTTCGATCCCGATTCCGTCTCCGCCGAGCACGCCGCGGAACTGGATACCCAGGTGCGCGGGCGGATCGACGAGGTGGTCAGCCTGGACGCGGACCGCATCCTGCGCGCGATCCTCGGCCTGGTCAAAGCGACGCTGCGGACCAACTTCTACGTGACCGACGCGGAAGGCAAACCGCGCGACTTCGTGTCGGTGAAGGTCGAGCCACGGGAGATCGCCGAACTGCCCAGGCCGAAGCCGCAGTTCGAGATCTTCGTGTACTCGCCGCGGGTGGAAGGCGTGCACCTGCGCTTCGGGCCGGTGGCGCGCGGCGGTTTGCGGTGGTCGGATCGGTTGGAGGACTTCCGCACCGAGATTCTCGGTCTGGTCAAGGCGCAGGCGGTGAAGAACGCGGTCATCGTGCCGGTCGGCGCCAAGGGCGGTTTCGTGGTCAAGCAGCCACCGGCAGCCACCGGCGATCCGGTCGCGGACCGGCAGGCGCTTGGCGCCGAGGGCGTGGCCTGCTATCGCACGTTCATTTCCGGCCTGCTGGACGTCACCGACAACGTCGATCGCGCGAGCGGGAAGGTACTGCCCCCGGCCCGGGTCGTGCGGTGTGATGGTGACGACACCTATCTGGTGGTGGCCGCGGACAAGGGCACCGCGACGTTTTCCGATATCGCCAACGACGTGGCCCAGAGTTATGGCTTTTGGTTGGGTGACGCGTTCGCTTCCGGTGGTTCGGCGGGTTATGACCATAAGGCGATGGGCATCACCGCCAAGGGTGCGTGGGAAAGCGTCAAGCGGCACTTCCGTGAGATGGAGATCGATACCCAGACCCAGGATTTCACGGT
>NZ_JBSGEZ010000046.1:0-46944 GCF_053603155.1 Nocardia sp. NPDC004260
CCTGACCCGCGGCACCGCCTACAACGAAGAAACCCACGTCAGCAACCGCCAACGCGTACTCGCCGCCTGAGGTTGACAGAAGGTGTCTCATCGGTGCCGGTCTGCACACCGACAAGGCCATGGCGCGGCTTCGTGACACGGTGCACGACGACGCCGAACCGCTGGATTCGCAGAGCATGCTCGGGGTATGGCGGTATACGCCGCACTGAGCGCGCAGATTGGCGCCTTCGGTCGCGACATGTCGTGTTCGGTGCTGGTGACGGAGCGGTCTTTTCATGAGACTGGATGCGTGTCCGCCGGTCGGTGGGCACCGGGAGCGTATTGCCGCGCGCGGCGCCGCTCGGAAGCCGATCCGTGACCGACCGAATCGTCCTGCGACCGATGGGAGTTTCCCGTGTCAGATTCCATGGAGAGCGCCACCGCGTACGTTATCGAGGTGCTGGAGGCCAAGGGCACCGCCACCCGCGACGACTTCGACGTTCCCGCGATCGTCGCCGAGACCCACGCCCTCACCAACAGCTGGGATTTCCGGTCGATCGAGGACGCGACCTTCTGGTCGATCGCCGCGCGTTTCCTCAGGCCGTGAAGCTCCGCTCGGTGCGCGGCGCGTGGGTGGCCAGCGACCAGCGCCGAGCCGCGCGCCGCAGCGATCCGGGGTCGGAGTAGCCGAGGATCTCGGCTTGGCGCGAGGGGCTCAGCGGCCCCGTGGCGGTCGCCGCGACCAGCCGCGCGCCGCGCGCCCGGTCCAGCTCGGCGCGCCACGTGGTACCCGCCTCGCGCAACCGCCGCTGGAGGGTGCGCGGGCTGGTGGCCAGCCTCCGCGCCACCCGCTCCAGGGACGCGTCGCCGTCCTCCAGGCAGTCCGCCAGGGCGGCCGCGACGCGTTCGGGCCATGCGGTGGCCAGCGGCGGCGGTGGCGGAAGCGCGGCGGCCAACGGTTGCAGGATGCCGGCCAAGACCGGATCGCTGGTGGTCAGCGGAAGATCCATGTCCGAGGCGCGGAAGGTCATCGCGTCCACCGGCGCGTCGAACTCGATCGCGGTGGTGCCGAACACCTCGATGAAGGTGCCGATCTTGGCGGGCGCGTGCTGGCGCAGCGCGACCCGCACCGGGGCCAGCGGTTCACGCACCACGCGCCGTGCCCGGCTGAGCACCGCGCTCAGCCCCCAGAGTTGGGTGAGATCGCGGCCGCGGCCTTCCCCGTCGATCATGTCCAGATACAAGGTGACTTCGTCGTCGTTCTCCGCGACCAGGTCGAACCGGTGGTTGGTCGTCACCGCGGTGACGTACGGACCGCAGGTCGCCAGTCCGGCCCCCAGTGTCGGCGCCGAGGAGAACAGATAGTCGTAGAGCCCCAGGCAGGTCAGTTCGTAGCGGCTCGCCACGTTCAGGGCGACGTCCGGATCGCCGAGTTCGAGTTCACCGATCTCCCACAGCCGGGAGAACATCTGGCTGGGCAGGTGCAGGTCGTCGCCCGCCATGGTCCACTCCGGCAATCCGGTTTCCCGGAGCAGCCGGTCGCGGTCCACCCCGGCCGCGATGAGTTGCGAGATGACGAACCGGTGGAGCAGAACCTGATCGGTTCCCATCGCGTGCTCCCTTCCGCCACGCGACCGAGCGGCGCACCGTCGGTCTCCGAGTGAAGCGATACCGCGCGCACACGCTATACCGGACGTGTTGATTCGTCATGAGATTCATGTCACGGTCAGATCACCCGCAGGCGTTCACCCATTCCGACAGTCCGTCGGCGAACAGCTGGCGCTTCCAGATCGGGACTTCGTGTTTGATCCGGTCCACCAGTTCCGCGCACGCCGCGAACGCCGCGCCGCGATGCGCCGCCGCCACCGCGACGACGATCGCGCGGTCACCGATGTCGAGCGAGCCGACGCGGTGCACGGCCGCGACCGGCAGGCCGTGCGTGGCGGCGAGTTCGGCGCAGACGGTGCGCAGGAACCGCTCCGCCTGCGGGTGCGCGGAGTATTCCAGGGCCGAAACGGCTTGTCCGCCATCGTGGTCGCGGACTTTCCCGGTGAACACCACGACAGCGCCGTAATGCGATCCGGACACCGCCTCCTCGACCTCCGCTGGGTCCAGCGGCTGGTCGCTGATCCGGGCGAGCCGGACCGTAGCCTCAGCCGTTGTCATGACTTCCACCTCCGGCGACTTGTGCGAGCAGATGATCCAGCAGCGGTTCCAGCACCGCGATGCCGTCTTTCACGCCGCCCGGCGAGCCGGGCAGATTCACGATCACCGAGTGTCCCGCGAGTCCCGCCACGCCGCGGCTCAGCGCCGCCAGCGGGAACTTCGCGGTGCCGCGCTGCCGGATCGCCTCCGCCACGCCGGGTAGTTCGCGATCGAGCAAGGCGAGGGTGGCCTCCGGGGTGGCGTCGGTGGGGGAGGCGCCGGTCCCGCCGGTGCTGATGACGAGTGCGGGTTCGAAGCGCAGCGCGTCGGCAAGTCCGAATTCGATCTCGGCGTCGGCGTAGACCAGCGGGCCCCGCACCGAGAAGCCGAGGCCGGACAGCCAGTCCACGAGCACCGGACCGGTGGTGTCGACGCGGGTGCCCGCCGCGACCCCGGTCGACGCGACCAGCACCACGGCCGAGCGTTCCTCCTCGTCGAATTCGGGCTCGGCGTAGTCGGCGGTGACCGGCTCGTCCTCGCTCTCGTCCGAGGCCGCGTCGGCAGGGCGCTCCCAATGACCGCGTTTGCCGCCTTCTTTGGTCAGCAGGCGCACGCCGGTGAGTACTGCCGCGGGGTCGACCGCCTTCACCATGTCGTGCAGGGTGAGACCCGCGACCGCGACCGCGGTGAGCGCCTCCATCTCGACACCCGTCGGGCCCTTGGTCTTCGCGGTGGCCTCGATGGTGATGGCGGTGTCGGTGAAAC
This sequence comes from Nocardia sp. NPDC004260, assembly GCF_053603155.1. Taxonomy (NCBI): domain Bacteria; kingdom Bacillati; phylum Actinomycetota; class Actinomycetes; order Mycobacteriales; family Nocardiaceae; genus Nocardia; species Nocardia sp. NPDC004260. The sequence goes on from NZ_JBSGEZ010000046.1 coordinate 2,890, forward strand.
CGAACTCCACCCGCACCGACGACAGCGCCAGCTGATGGCACAGCGGGATCAGCTCGGAGGTCTTCTTCGCCCCCGCGATGCCCGCGATGCGGGCGGTGGACAGCACGTCCGCCTTCGGCATGTCGTCGGCCCGTACCAGCGCGACCACCTCGGCCGTGGTGCGCAACTCGCCTGCCGCGACGGCGATCCGGGTGGTCTCGCTCTTCGCGCTCACATCGACCATGCGGGCGCGACCTTCGTGGTCGACATGGGACAACTCGCTCATAAGGTCCACACTCGCACAACTGCGCCCGCGGGCAGAGCGGTGATTTCGGCGGGCACATCGATCAGCACGTCGGCTTTCGCCATGGCCGCCACGAGATGCGAGCCCGGACCCGACACCACCTCGACCGCACGCGGCCGTCCGGACGCGGACGATTCACTCGAGTGCCCACGGATCAGCCTTCCCCGCAGGAACTGACGCTTGCCCTCCGGCGAGCGCGGCACGGCGTTGGTCAAGGGAAGCTCGTAGGTGTCGACCTCGGGCAGCCCGGCGAGGCGCCGCAGGATCGGACGGGCGAACACCTCGAACGACACCATCGTGCTGACGGGGTTGCCGGGGAAACTGAGCACCGGCACCCCGTCGACGACGGTCAGCCCTTGCGGGCCGCCCGGTTGCATCGCGACCGAGCCGAACCGTCCGCCCATCGGTTCGAGCACATCCTTGACCACCTCGAAGTCGCCCTTGGACACACCACCGGAGGTGAACACCACATCGGCGCGCTCCATCGCGGCCGACAGCAGCCCGCGGAAACGCGCCGGATCGTCGGTACTGTGCGCCACCGAGACGACCTCGACGCCGTTCGCCGTGAGCGCCGCGGCGAGGGCGACACCGTTGGAGTTGTAGATCTGGCCCGGGCGCAGCGGCTTTCCGGCCGCGACCAGCTCGTCGCCGGTGGTGATCACCGCGCCGCGCACCGCGCGGAAGACCGCCACCGCGGACAGCCCGACCGCGGCCAGGGCGGCGACATGCCGGGGCGCGAGCGTGGTGCCCGCCCGTGCGAGCAGGTCACCGGTCCGGACGTCCGTGCCCGGTTCCCGCACGAATTCCCCCGCGCTGCGGCCGCGCTCGATGGTCACCGTGCCATCGCCGACGCGGGTGTCCTCGACCGGCACCACGCAGTCCGCGCCGCGCGGGATCGGCGCACCGGTCATCACCTTCATCGCCGCACCGGGCGGCAGCGGCGCGCGGCCGGCGGCTCCCGCCGCGACGACGCCTGCCAAAGGCAGGGTGACCGGCGCGACCAGCACCGATTCGGCACGCACCGCGTACCCGTCCATCGCGGAGTTGCGGAACACCGGCAGATCGATCGGCGAACGGACGTCTTCGGCCAGCTGTCTGCCCAGTGCCCGCGGTACCGTGACGGACTCGACCGCGCGCGCGGCCAGCGGCCGCAGCAGCTGTTCGATGCTGTCGCGATAGTCGTCGACGGGCCTGGCCGAGACGCCGGCGGGCCGAGGGTTCATGCGAGTCAGCCTAATGGGTGCGGTCGGACGTAGTCCGTCCTCAGCCTGCGCATGGCCGGAGCGAAGGCGGAGGTACGCCTAACGCCCGGTCCGGGCGGTTCTCCGCCTCTGTCGCCATGCGCAGGTCGCCGGAAGCCGTGGCGAGCCCTCACCGCCTATCCGCGGCCGAAGTGAGCCGAAATCGAGCAATCCGCCCGCAGACGAATCGCGACAGGCGGTCATAATGGACGTGTGACTCTGGTCGAGATCGGGATTCCGGCGGTGCGTTCCGGGCGTCCCTCGCTCGCCGGCCGTCCCGACACCCCCTATTTGCTGGATCGTTTCGGACGCGTCGCCCGCGACCTACGTGTGTCCATCACCGAGAAGTGTTCGCTGCGCTGTACCTATTGCATGCCGGAGGAGGGGCTGCCGGAGATTCCCCGGCACGAACTGCTCACGGTGGACGAGATCGTCCGGCTGGTGCGCCTCGCGGTGCTGGAGCTGGGGGTGCGCGAGGTCCGCTTCACCGGGGGCGAGCCGCTGATGCGCCGCGACCTGGAACAGATCATCGCGGGCTGTCATGCCGAGGTGCCGCACATCCCGCTGGCCATGACGAGCAACGGCATCGGGCTCGAGCACCGCGCGATCGGCCTCGCCGCCGCCGGTCTGCACCGGGTGAACGTCTCGCTGGACACCGTGGATCGGGCCGGTTTCGCGCGGTTGACGCGCCGCGACCGCCTCGAATCGGTGTTCGCGGGCATCCGCGCCGCCCGCGCCGCCGGGCTGGCCCCGGTCAAGGTCAACGCCGTCTTGATGCGCGAAACCCTCTCCGGCGCGCCCGATCTGCTGCGCTGGTGCCTGGACGAGGGCTGTGAGCTGCGTTTCATCGAGGAGATGCCGCTGGACGCCGACCACGAGTGGGCCCGCGCCAACATGGTCACCGCCGCCGAACTGCTCGACGTGCTCGGCACCCGGTTCTCCCTCGATGAGGTCGGCCGCCCCGATCCGTCGGCGCCCGCGGAGAAGTGGCTGGTCGACGGCGGGCCCGGCACCGTGGGCATCATCGCCACGGTGACCAGGAAGTTCTGCGACACCTGCGACCGCACCCGGCTCACCGCGGACGGCATGCTGCGCTCCTGCCTGTTCAGCGACCAGGAATTCGACCTGCGCCAGGCGCTGCGCTCCGGCGCCGACGACGAGGAGCTCGCGACGCTCTGGCGCGGTGCGATGTGGAACAAGTGGGCCGGTCACGGCATCGACGCCGAGGGCTTCGTCCCCCCGGAGCGGACGATGGGAGCCATCGGTGGTTGAGATCCGCTACTTCGCCGCGATCGCCGACGCCGTCGGCAAGGACGGCGAGACCCTCGACCTCCCGGCCGGAGCGACGGTGGCCGACCTGCGCGCGACCTTGGTGGCGGCCTACGGCCCGGACCTGGACAAGATGTTGTCGGTGTGCGCCTACCTGGTCGGTGATGAACTCACCCGAGATCCCGCGGTCGCGCTGAGCCCGCGCGTCGACGTCCTGCCACCCTTCGCGGGCGGCTAGGCGCGCGTTCACATCCAGCGCCGCCACGACCAGCTGTGCCAGGTGTCGATGAGGTGCGCGGTTTTCGTGAGCGACGGCACGCTGCGCGGGCGGCACTCCTCGCCGGACACCGAGGTCCTCCGAGGGGCTAGCGCCACCAGGTGTCCAGCGGCGTCACCGGGACGGTGCGCTTGTGGCGGGTGTTGTGGAAGATGCTCTCCAGCCGTTCGGCGACCTCGGGGGTCACCTCCTTGCCCTCCAGGTAGTCATCGATCTCGCTGTAGCGCAGACCGAGCGCTTCCTCGTCGGGCAGGGCGGGCCGGTCGTCCTCCAGATCGGCGGTGGGCACCTTGGACCAGATGCTCGGGGGCGCGCCGAGTTCCTGGAGCAGGGCCGCGCCCTGGCGCTTGGTCAGACCGGTGAGCGGGGTCAGGTCGACGCCGCCGTCGCCGTACTTGGTGAAGAATCCGGTGACCGCCTCGGCCGCGTGGTCGGTGCCGACCACCAGCAGATTCTCCTGCCCGGCCAGCGCGTACTGGATCACCATGCGTTCGCGCGCTTTGATATTGCCGCGCACGAAGTCACGCAGCTGGTGGACCTGCAAGGCGGACGCCGCCTCGGCGGCCGCGGCGTTCGCGCTGGGCCGGACGTTGACCACGACCTGCCGGTCGGGCCGGATGAACGCCAGGGCGGTGCGCGCGTCGGCCTCGTCGGCCTGCACGCCGTAGGGCAACCGCACGGCGAGGAAGGTCGCGTCCACGCTGTCCGCGCGCAGTTCCTCGGCCGCGAGCTGGCACAATCGGCCCGCGAGAGCGCTGTCCTGTCCGCCGCTGATGCCGAGGACGAAACCTCGTGCGGGAGTCGCGTTCAGATAGTCCTTGAGGAAATCGACCCGGCGGCGGATCTCTTCCTTCGGTTCGATCGTGGGCCGGACGCCCAATTCACTGATGATCTGTGCACGCAGGTTCCCCATGGCGCCCGAGTCTACTGGCGGCTCAGCGGGCGACGACGCGCCGAACGACGCGCTCCCAGTTGTCGCCGATCTGCTCGCGGGTGAAGCCGAGCACTTGCATCTGGTGCATGACCAGCGCCGCGCCGAGCATCGCCAGCAGCCAGTCGGCGACCAGCGCGACCTCCCCGGGCACGTCGGCCTGCCGCAACAGCATCACGACGTGCGCGCGCAGTAGTCCGTACGGCCTACCGGAAAAGCGTTCGCTCGCCTCGCCGAGTTCGGCGGCGCGATGGAGCTCGCCTGCCACCTCGATGTCCAGGAGCCTGGCACGCCCGAAGGCGACCAGTCGTTCCACCGGGGGCGCGCCCGGTCCGAGCGGCGGCGGCCCGAAGATGAACGACTCCTGGTACTTCCGCTCTGAGTGGTCCAGCAGCGCGAGCAACAGGCCGGATCTGCTTCCGAACCGCCGGAACACCGTGCCCTTGCCGACCCCGGCGCGTTTGGCCAGCGCGTCCATGGTGAGACTGTCGACGCCGTGCTCTCGCACCAGTTGCTGCGCCGCGTCCAGGAGCAGTTGACGGTTGCGCGCCGCGTCGGCGCGCTCGGCGGGCTCCGAGATGCCCGGCAATGGCATGCCGACGTCGAGCAGCCGAGGGGCGCCATCGGTCGACGCGTCCGGTGTGGGGTAGTTCACAGCGCTCACGCAGGCTCCGCGGGAAGTAATCGGACCATGGTCCGGTTAGTGTGTGGTGAACGTACGGACACCACCTCATCAGTACACCAGGAGTCGTCATGAGCCAGACCCGCATTCTTGCACTCGTCGGCAGCCTGCGCGCCGCGTCGGTCAACCGGCGGCTCGCCGAGGCCGCGGCGCACAGCGCGCCGGAGGGTGTCGAGGTCACTCTCTACGAAGGGCTCGCCGACATCCCGTTCTACAACGAGGACATCGATGTCCCCGGCTCCGTCCCCGCGGCCGCTCAGGCGCTGCGCGACGCGGTCGCCGAGGCGGACGGCCTGCTGGTGGTGACCCCGGAATACAACGGCACGCTGTCGGCGGTGCTGAAGAACGCGATCGACTGGGCTTCCCGTCCCTACGGCGCGGGAGCGATCAAGAGCAAGCCCACCGCCGTGGTGAGCGCATCGATCAGCCCGAACGCCGCCCAGTGGGCGCACGGCGACGCGGTCAAGGCCCTGGGCGTGGCGGGCGCACGGGTGGTCGAGTCCGCGCACCTGCACTTCGGGGTCGTCGGCGAGCGGTTCGGCGCCACGCATCCGCGTGACGATGCCGAGGCGCTGACCCAGCTGGCCGGTACGGTGCGCGACTTGGTGGAGGCCACGCGCGGCGAATTGGCGTCGGTGTAAGCTCCTTCTCCGGTCTGAACGAGGGTCATCGCTGCGGGGCGCAGCGGTGGCCCTCTTCGTTCGCCAGGAAGTTTGCTGAAAGTAAGCTGGAACGCCCGTGGAGTGATCTGCGCCACTGTTTGGTGTCGGGGTGAATCGAGCGTACTGGTACTTCTCTCGATGGAATTTCATCGATGTGACTCGCTACATGTCGTGTTGTAGGAATCTGTCGGCCACTAGGTGTAGTGTCTTCGGTACTGGAAGACGGCGAGAGACCTCACTCGGCACGAGTCGGCCACAGGTGGCTGATCAGGGGATTCGAGCTCGGATCCAGGAGTTTGCGCAGCATACGTCGGATCGTGAATTGCAACGGATCACAGGCTGTGGATCAGGCACAAGGAGAGAGGGACATCAATGACCGTCACCGTGTACACCAAGCCCGCTTGCGTCCAGTGCAACGCCACCTACAAGGCCCTCGACAAGGCCGGGGTGGACTACGAGGTCATCGACATCTCGGAGAACGACGAGGCGCGTGACTACGTGATGGCACTCGGGTACCTGCAGGCGCCGGTCGTGGTGGCCGGGGACGATCACTGGTCGGGCTTCCGTCCCGACCGCATCAAGTCGCTCGCGACCGTGGCGGCCTGACGCTTCCACCGCTTCCGGTTCATCCGAGGGGCGAGCGCTACGGCGCTCCCGAGGGGAGGAAGGCGACCATGTCGGAGACGACGGCGCTGGTCTACTTCTCCAGCGCTTCGGAGAACACACATCGCTTCGTCGAGAAGCTGGGTCTCCCGGCGACTCGCATACCACTGCACACCGCCGACTCACTGCGCGTAGACCATCCGTACGTGCTGATCGTCCCCACCTACGGGGGCGGTCGGCACGTACTGGGGGGCGATCGTTCCGACAAGGACTTCGTGCCGAGGCAGGTCGCCAAGTTCCTCAACGATCCGCACAACCGCGCGTTGCTGCGTGGGGTGATCGCGGCGGGCAACACGAACTTCGGCGACACCTTCTGCTATGCGGGCGAGCTGATCGCACGCAAGTGCGGGGTGCCGTACCTGTATCGCTTCGAACTCATGGGAACCGCTGAGGACGTCGAGCGCGTCCGAGAGGGATTGGGATTGTTTTGGCAACAGCAACGACAGCACCGGCCGGAAAGACAGCTCGCTTAGAGCAGCCCCCGGTCCGCGGCGAGGCGGGCGAGGTCCTCGACTACCACGCCCTCAACGCGATGCTGAACCTGTACGGCCCGGACGGGGAGATCCAGTTCGACAAGGACCGTGAGGCCGCCCACCAGTACTTCTTGCAGCACGTCAATCAGAACACCGTCTTCTTCCACAACCTGGACGAGAAGCTGGACTACCTGATCCACGAGAACTACTACGAGGCCGAGGTTCTCGAGCAGTACAGCCGCGCGTTCATCAAGAAGCTGTTCAAGCAGGCCTACGCCAAGAAATTCCGGTTCCCCACCTTCCTCGGCGCGTTCAAGTACTACACCTCGTACACGCTGAAGACGTTCGACGGCAAGCGCTACCTGGAGCGGTTCGAGGACCGGGTGTGCATGGTCGCGCTCACGCTCGCCGCCGGTGACGAGGCGCTGGCGGGCCAACTGGTCGACGAGATCATCGAAGGCCGTTTCCAGCCGGCCACCCCGACGTTCCTGAACTCGGGCAAGAAGCAGCGCGGCGAGCCGGTGTCGTGCTTCCTGCTGCGCATCGAGGACAACATGGAGTCGATCGGGCGCTCGATCAACTCCGCGTTGCAGCTGTCCAAGCGCGGCGGCGGCGTCGCCCTGTTGCTGAGCAACATTCGCGAGCACGGTGCGCCGATCAAGAAGATCGAGAACCAGAGCTCGGGTGTCATCCCGATCATGAAGCTGCTCGAGGACTCGTTCTCCTACGCCAACCAGCTCGGCGCGCGGCAGGGCGCGGGCGCGGTCTACCTGCACGCGCACCACCCGGACATCTACCGGTTCCTGGACACCAAGCGGGAGAACGCGGACGAGAAGATCCGCATCAAGACGCTCTCGCTGGGCGTGGTCATCCCGGACATCACCTTCGAGCTGGCCAAGAAGAACGAGGACATGTACCTGTTCTCGCCGTACGACGTGGAACGCATCTACGGCAAGCCGTTCGCCGACATCGACGTCACCGAGAAGTACTACGAGATGGTCGACGACAAGCGCATCCGCAAGTCGAAGATCAAGGCGCGCGAGTTCTTCCAGACCATCGCCGAGTTGCAGTTCGAGTCGGGCTATCCGTACATCATGTTCGAGGACACGGTGAACCGGGCCAACCCGATCGCGGGCAAGATCACCCACTCCAACCTGTGCTCGGAGATCCTGCAGGTCTCCACGCCGTCGGAGTTCAACGACGATCTGTCCTACGCCAAGGTGGGCAAGGACATCTCCTGCAACCTCGGGTCGCTGAACATCGCCAAGACGATGGACTCGCCCGATTTCGCGCAGACCATCGAGGTGGCCATCCGGGCGCTGACGGCGGTGTCGGACCAGACCCACATCTACTCGGTGCCGTCCATCGAGCAGGGCAACAACCTCTCCCACGCCATCGGCCTCGGGCAGATGAATCTGCACGGCTACCTGGCGCGCGAACGGGTCCACTACGGGTCCGAAGAGGGCATCGACTTCACCGACATCTACTTCTACACCGTGGTCTATCACGCGATCCGGGCGTCGAATCGGATCGCGATCGAGCGCGGTACGTACTTCGGCGGCTTCCCCGAATCGAAGTACGCCAGTGGTGAGTACTTCGACAAGTACACCGATCGGGTGTGGGAGCCGAAGACCGAGCGCGTCCGGCGACTGTTCGCCGACGCGGGCGTGCACATCCCGACCCAGGACGACTGGCGCGAGCTGAAGGCCTCGGTCATGGAGCACGGCATCTACAACCAGAACCTGCAGGCGGTGCCGCCGACCGGGTCGATCTCCTACATCAACCACTCCACCAGCTCCATCCACCCGGTGGCGTCGAAGATCGAGATCCGCAAGGAAGGCAAGATCGGGCGCGTCTACTATCCGGCGCCCTACATGACCAACGACAACCTCGAGTACTACGAGGATGCCTACGAGATCGGCTACGAGAAGATCATCGACACCTACGCCGCGGCCACCCAGCACGTGGACCAGGGCCTGTCGCTGACGTTGTTCTTCAAGGACTCCGCCACCACCCGCGATCTCAACCGCGCCCAGATCTACGCCTGGCGCAAGGGCATCAAGACCCTCTACTACATCCGGCTGCGCCAGATGGCCCTGGAGGGAACCGAAGTCGAAGGTTGCGTCTCCTGCATGCTGTAGTTCGGTTGCGAACAAGGGCCTCCGGAAGGGGGCCCTTTTTCGCATTCCGCGGCCGCTGAGGTCGCGCGCTCGCCTACGCTCGAAGCGCAACCCCATCCTGCGCTCTTCCTCGCACAGCGTGCGGTGGGCTGCCCGCCTCGGGAATATGCTGGGGCAGAAGCGATCCGGTAGTGATGGGAACGACGATGACCGATCTCGGCGGCAATGGGAAGCCGCTCAGGCCGATTCATGACGCGAGCGTGCCCAGCAGCGCTCGAATATACGACTATGTGCTGGGTGGAAAAGACCACTATCAAGTGGATCGGGACGCGGCCGAGAAAGTGATCGCGGCGTTTCCCACCACCCGGGTCGCGGCTCGGCAGAACCGGTCGTTCATGCACCGTGCGGTGAACGCGCTGACCGAGTTGGGCGTGACGCAGTTCCTCGACGTCGGCACCGGTATCCCCACCGAGCCGAACCTGCACCAGGTGGCACAGGCGCCGACGCCCGAAGCGCGGGTGGTCTACGTGGACAACGACCCGATCGTGCTGACCCATGCCCGCGCCCTGCTCACCGGCACGCCGGAGGGTCGCACCGCATACGTCGACGCCGATCTGAAGGACCCCGCGGCGATCCTGTCCGCGCCCGAACTCCGCGAGACCCTGGACCTGGAGCGCCCGGTGGCGCTGAGCCTGGTCGCCGTGCTGCATTTCCTGGCCGACGAGCAGGACCCCTACGGGATCGTCGAGACGTTGATGGGTGCTCTCGCGCCGGGATCGTTCCTCGTGGTCTCGCACATCACCGCCGACCTTGAACCGGAGATGATGACCGACGCACTCAACGTGTACCGGCAGAGCGGGGTCTATGCCCAGACACGCACGCGGGACGAATTCGCCCGGTTCTTCTCCGGGTTGGAACTATTGGACCCGGGAATCGTCGTCACCAATCAATGGCGTCCGCAGGGCGAGTCGCCGTCTTGGCTCGATTCGCAGGTGAACTGCTGGAGCGCGGTCGGCCGCAAGGTGTGAGCTGTGTTGGTTGGCAGCGCCTGCGGCGCTGCGTGTTCGCGGCCCCTGGTGTCTCGCGTCCGAACAACCGAGACTCGCGCCTGCGGCGCATGCGCTTCGGTTGTTCGGACGCGAGACGGCCGCGAACGGTCGCTCGTAAGACTCGCTCCGTTGTGGGAGCGTACGTGGTGAGATCGAGCTATTAAGGGTTCGGCCGGGTCGTAGGGCGTCGGCCCACTGTGGGCCTTCTCCGGGGGCAGGAATCACGGAGGCTCGGTTGCTCGTGAGTCCTGCCCGGCGTGGTCAGCTCAGGGCCGGGAGCACTTCGCGTTCGAAGAGTTCGATGCCGGAGGTGTCGTAGGCGGCTTCGGGGAAGTTGAAGATGGCGTAGCCGAGGCCGAGGTCCCGGACCCGGCGCAGGTTCTCGGCGATCTGCTCGGGGGTGCCGGTGGCGGCGCCGCTGTTGTACAGCTGCTCGAAGTAGGACTTGGCCGCGTCGGCGCCGATGACGGGCGTCAGGCGGGCTTTCAGCGCCTCCAGGCGATCCTCTACTTCGGCCTGCGTGGAGCCGATGACGACATTGAAGTTGGAGCTGCGGACGATCGCGTCGAAGTCGGTGCCGACGTCGGCGCAGTGCGCGCGCAGCACCTCGGACTTGTGGGTGAACTCGTCGGGATTGCCGCTGAAGTTGGTGTACTGGGCGTATTTCGCCGCGATGCGCAGCGTCTTCTTCTCGCCTCCACCAGCGATCCACAGCGGAATCCCGCCCTCCTGGAGGGGGAGCGGGCGCACGATCGCGCCGTCCACCTGGTAGTACTTGCCGTCGAGGGTGGCCGAACCGGTGGTCCACGCCTGCCGGAAGATCTGCACGCCTTCGTCGAGGCGGCCCAGCCGTTCGCCGGCGGACGGGAATCCGTAGCCGTAGGCGCGCCACTCGTGTTCGTACCAGCCACCGCCGATGCCCATCTCGACGCGTCCGCCGGAGATCAGGTCGACCGTCGCGGCCACCTTGGCCAGGTAGGCCGGGTTGCGGTAGCTGATCGCGGTACACATCTGGCCCAGGCGGATACGCGAGGTGGTCGCGGCGAACGCCGACATCAGCGACCACGCTTCGTGCGTCGCCTCCTCGGTGGGCACCGGAACGGTGTGGAAGTGGTCGTACACCCACAGCGATTCCCACACCGGGTTCGCGTCGGCGCGCTGGGCGAGGTCTCGCATCACCCCCCAGTGGTCCGCCGGGTCGATGCCCACCAGATCGAGCCGCCAACCCTGTGGGACGAAGATGCCGAAGCGCACGAATATCTCCTTCGTGTGTACCCGAGACGGCCGCGGCGAGCGCCGCGGCCTCTATCTCACTGTTACCAGTGCGCCGCGCGCTGGCAACCGTTCGGCGCTCGACGCATCGAATTCACGCGGGGTTTCCGGAAGGCTGCACCAGCAGAATTCGCTGGCGGTAGGCGGGCGAATGTCGCACGCTGGAAACGTATGAACGAGGAAAGAAGACATCGGAACAAAGCAACGCAGCCTCGGCTCGGCGTCGATTTCGGCCGGGTCATCCAGGGGGCCGCTCTAGCGCCCGGGGACGAGGACACGGTGTTTCTCTCCGGCGGGCTCGAGGAGGCGCTGCGCACGCCGCCCAGCGCGGGCGCTTTCGAGGTATTGCCGCGCCTGGTCCGACGGTTCGAGGGGCGCGCCTGGGTGATTTCCAAATGTGGCCCGCGGATCGAGCAGCGCACCCGCCAGTGGCTCGACCACCACGACTTCTACGACCGCACCGGGATCGCACGGGAGAACGTGCGCTTCTGCCGTGCCCGGGCGGACAAGGCGGTGCACTGCGCCGAACTCGGCATCACGCACATGATCGACGATCGCGTCGACGTTCACCGTGCGCTGCGTGACGTAGTGCCGCACCGATTGCTGTTCGGCGCGCAGTCGGAGCCGGTCCCCGAGTGGGTGCGGCACGTCCCGACCTGGGAGGACGCGGAGCGGACCGTGCTGGAGACGACGGATGGGTTTCCGCAGGCGCAGCTGTAGTCCGGTGCGCGGGGCCGGGAGCCGGTTTCCGGTTCGAGTGCTTCGGCTCGCGTGCTGTGACCGCACGAAATCGGCCGGGAGCTCGCGCGCCCGGCCGATCGCGTGTTTGTTCCCTACGCGCCGGTGAACTTCTCTCCGGCGACGGACTTCGACGGCTCACCGTCGACGCCGACCGGGATGTCGCCCTCGAGGGTGGTGCGGTACAGCACCCGGGTGACATCGAGGTGGTCCAGATCGCTCGGGGCGAGGTGCGCGGTGACCCGGTTGTCCCAGAACGCGATGCTGCCCTTCTGCCAGCGGAAGCGGACCGTGTAGGCGGGGTGGGTGACCTCGTCGAACAGCAGCTTCAACACCGCGTCGCTCTGGTTCGGGGTGAGCCCGACGATGCGGGTGGTGAAGCCGGGGTTGACGAACAGCGCCCGCTCACCGGTGACCGGGTGCACCCGGACGACCGGGTGCTCGGTGACCAGCGGTGCGGCCGCGACCTTCTTCGCGTAGTCGCTGTCGGAGTTCCAGGCCGGCCTGTTGCCGCCGAAGCGGTGCTCGGCGCGCAGCCCTTCGGCGAAGCGCTTGAGCGACTCGGGCAGGTTCTCGTAGGCGGCGACGAGGTTCGTCCAGCCGGTGTCGCCGCCGCGCTCCGGGGCGATCTCGGCGCGCAGGATGGAGGCCGCGGGCGGGTTGATCAGCGCGGAGACATCGGTGTGCCAGTGGTTGGTGTAGCTGTGCTTGCGCACACCGAACCGCTTCTCGTACAACCGGCTGTCGACCGCGAGGATCTCCGGGTACTCCGTCGGCGCGTCGTCGTCGTATGGGTGCGACGGCGTGACCGCGCCGAAGCGGCGGGAGAAGGCGATCTGCTGGGCGTGATCGATGTGCTGATCGCGGAAGAACAGCACCTTGTAGGTGTGCAGCGCGTCGGTGATGGCCGCGACCTGCTGGTCGGTCAGCGACTCACGGAGATCGACGCCGGAGATCTCGGCGCCGATGTGCCCGGCGACGGGAGCGACGTGCACCGCGCCATCGGTAGCGGTCGAGACGGGGGATTCGTGTACAGCGGTCATCGGAAGAACTCATTTCGGATCAGAGGGTCGGGCCGGCGGCAACCGGAGATGCGGGGTCTGCGGCAAGGCGACAAGCGCTGCCGCAGACGCGCATGAAGTCGACGACGCGACGTTTGGTCAGCGCCTGCACGACGACTGCCTTCCGAGCGCGGGGCGGGCGGCCATGGTTATCAGGCGTTGGCCGGTGCGCGCCACCGCGACAGGCGGCGTTCCAGGGCGACCAGCAGGCCGTTGAAGGCGAGGCCGAGCAGCGAGATGGCGAGGATGCCCGCGTACATGTTCGGAATCGCGAAGTTCTGCTGCGCGGCGGTGATCAGATAGCCGAGACCGGCCCTGGCTCCGAACATCTCGGCGGCCAGCAGCACGAGGATCGAGCTGGCGGCGGCCATCCGCAGGCCGGTGAAGATCGACGGCAGCGCCGCGGGCAGGATGACCTTCTGGAACAGCCGCAACGGCGAGAAACCGAGAGAGGCGGCCGATTTGACGAGCAGCGGATCGACGGTGCGCACGCCGGTGATGGTGTTCAACAGAATCGGGAAGAAACTCGCGTAGACGACGATGGCGACCTTCGAGGTCTCGCCGATGCCCAGGATCAGCAGGAACACCGGCAGCAACGCCAGCGCCGCGGTGTTGCGGAACAGTTCGAGAATCGGGTTCAGGAAGTCCGCGACCGGCTTGTACCAGGCGATCGCGATGCCCACCGGAATACCGGCCACCAACGCGAGCGAGTACCCGGCCAGCGAACGGTTCAGGCTCGCGGAGATGTGGGTCCACATCTCCCCGCTCGCCACCAGGTCGGCGAACGCCTGGGCGACCACCGAGAACGGCGGCAGGAATACCTCGTCCACCAGGCCGAGGGTCGGGGCGAGCTGCCACAGCAGCAGGAACAGGGCGATGACGACGGTCGGTTTGAACACCCGCCAGGCCAACCGGCTCACCGCGCGGATGGCTTGCGTTCCGACCGAGGGCGCGGTCTCGGCCCTGCGCACCGGGGCAGGCCGGGCCGGCGCGGCCGCGCTCCCCCGTACCGGACGATCGCTCAGCTGAATGGCACTAGACATTGGCCGTCCTCTCGATGGTGGATTCGACATCGGCCGTGTGGTCGGACAAGGACTTCAGTTCCAGGCTCGCGGCCCGCTGGACCTCGCTGTGCAGCAGCGTCCAGATCTCGTGGCGGTAATCCCGGAAGCGTTCGGAGGAGCGGATGTCGTCGTCGGTGTCCCGGTCGATCTCGACGTCGACGATGGCCTTGATCCGCCCGGGTCGTGAGGTCAGCACCGCCACCCGCTGGCCCAGGTACACCGCCTCATCGATGCCGTGGGTGATGAACAGGACGGTCTTGCCGGTGGCCCGCCAGATGCGCAACAGTTCGTCCTGCAACGACTCCCGGGTCTGCGCGTCGAGCGCGGCGAACGGCTCGTCCATCAGCAGCACCTCGGGATCGAACGCGAGACTGCGCGCGATCGCGACGCGCTGTTTCATGCCGCCGGACAGCTCGTGCGGGTAGCGGTCGCCGAAACCGGCGAGCCCGACCAGCTCCAGATAGTGCTCGGCGAGTTCGCGGCGCGCCTTGCGGCGTAAACCCTTGGCCTCCAGTCCGAATTCGATGTTGGACCGGGCCGTCCGCCAGGGCAGCAGCGCGTACTGCTGGAAGACGACGCCGCGATCCAGGCCGGGGCCGGTGATCGGCTTGCCGTCCAGCAGGATCTCACCGGAGCTGGGCTTGCTCAGCCCGCCCAGCAGATCCAGCAGCGTGGACTTGCCCGAACCACTCGGGCCGACCAGCACCAGGAATTCGCCCTCGCGCAGTTCCAGCGAGATGTCGTCGAGCGCGGTGAATCGCTCGTGCGAGCCGCGCACCGCGAACTGCTTGCTCACTCCGGTGAGCGACAGTTTCGTCGCTGTCGTGGTCATTTCGCGGCCACCACCTCTCCGGTCGGCCCGGCCTCCGGCTTGTACTTGCCGTTGGCGTAGGGGTTGAACTTGTTGGTGAACAGATCCGCTGCCTTCAACTTGCCGTTCGGCAGTTCGCCGTTGCGCACCAGCCAGTCGATCCAGATCTGCAGTTCCTTGTCCGCGACCACCGCGCCCGGCACCGGGATTCCGGAGCTGAGCCAGTACGGCACCAGGTTGGTGTTCTCGTTGCGGCCGCGCTTGTTGATGATCTGGGTGAACCGCTCGCGCACCTGCTCGCGGGGCGTCACCTGGAGCCAGCGGATCGCGCGTGCGGTGCCCTGCACGAAGTCCTCCACCGCTTCGGGATTCTTGGCGATGTAGTCGTTGCGGAAGACATAGGTGCCGTAGTCGAACGTGCCGAAGATGGCTTTGTCGGTGTAGAGCGGGTGGATGCCGCCGCGCCGGACGGCGGTGTCCCGGAAGACGCTACCCAAGGCCGCGACGTCGACCTGTCCCTTGCGCAGCGCGTCCTCGGTGTTGGCCGGCGGCACGACGATCAGTTGCACCTGCTCGAGCTCGTCCTCGGTCAGGCCTTGCTGATGCAGCCACTCCCTGGTGATGAATTCGTGGTGCGCACCGAGGGTGTTGACTGCGACCTTCTTGCCGATCAGATCGCGCGGTGAGTTGATGCCGGAATCGTCACGCACGTAGTAACCGGTGAACGACTGCTCGTCCGCGCCATAGGAACTGAGCACGGAGGTGACCTTCGCGCCGCCCGCGATCAGCTTGACCACCGCGCCGTTGAACGCGCTGCCGAACTCGACTTGGTTCGTCACCGCGGCCTGGATATTGGCGGGGCCACTGGTGGTGTCGCCTTCCCAATGCAGGCTGACGTTGCTGAAATAGCCTAGGTCGTCGGCCAATTCGAAGGGGCTCACCTGCCCGGTGGAGCCTTGGTAGCGCAGCACGGTCTTGCCGTCCGCGGTCTTGGCCGGTGCGGACTCGCCGCAGCCGGTGAGCACGGACAGCCCGGTGAGCACCGCTACGGCGGCGGAGAGAGCGCGGGCGACGCGCCGGGACGAGGGGAGGAAAGGCATTGTTGTTCTTTCGAAGACGAGAAGACGCCGTGCGATTCGACGCTCGGCGTCCGGAGACACCACAGCGGGAGCGATGCGGCGGTGGACGACCGTGCGGGATCCGGTCGGAAACGAGGGCCGCGTTGCCTCAGCGGCAACAGATTCCGTGCGGAACGCGCATGAAGTCGACCGCGCGACGGCGGATCAGGGCGGTGGCTGTCGACACTTCGAAACTTTCGTGAGCTGTACTGGTGCCTGCGGGCGCCGATGTTTCGGCACTTGCCTGGCAAACACTGTCCCGGTTCCCAAGCATGGGAGCAACAGTTCGACGCCGACTGCGTATAACCCTGTCTTACGGCGGCCGATGGACTACGAAGAGGTCAGGCTGACGCGCGCGGTAACGCATCGGCCGATACCGTGCGGCCCCGGCTTCCGTAGGGCACCGCCCCGGTTCCGGTCGTCCCTTGCGCTGCGGACGAGTCGCGTAGCGGTCTCCCGGTGCGGAGGTCTCGTATGACGCGCGGACCCCGGTGTGAAGCGGCTTCGGTCACAACACCCTGTCGTAAGGTGATCATCGTCTCCGAAGCGATGTAAGCTGCACGAGGACGTTTTCGTGTCCGTGAGATGTTGATCCGAACGCTGCGGATATCCGAGTTCCGCGGCGGCGACGAGAGGGAGGTGGGATAGCGATGCGCAGCGAACCTCCCAGTCGAAGGCCGCGCGGCGCCGCCCCTTCGCATTCCTAGTCAGGTCGCGACGGCAGGGGCCGGCGCCCGCGGTGTGAATTTCGAGCTCTCCGTTCACTCACGCATGTGCTGAGGTCCTCTCATGTCGCAAACCGACATCATCGAAGTACGTCCGACGCTGTCCGAATCCCTCCAAGACATCGTCGAAACCCGCCGCGTGGACGCCGCGCTGGACTGGCTCGGCAACCATCCGCCGCACGTCATCGCCGATCAACTCGCCCGGATGGATGCCGTGCGGGCCGGGATGGCGTTCCGCCTGCTCGACAAAGACCTGGCGCTGGCCGTCTTCGAGGAACTCGAGCCGGTGGACCAGCAGCAGATCCTGCAGGGGCTGCGCGATCAGAGCTTCCGCGACCTGGTCGAGGGCATGGCGCCCGACGACCGCGCCCGAATGCTGCGCGAGGCGCCCGCCAAGGTCGCCAAGAAGGCGCTGGCCGGGCTGAGCCCGCGCGAGCGGCGGATGACCGCGAGTCTGCTCGGCTACCCGGAGGGGTCCGCGGGGCAGTACATGACGCCGGAGGTGGTGGCGCTGCCGCGCGACCTCACGGTGGCCGAAGCGCTCGGCATGGTGCGGGCCAAGGGCGGCAACGCCGAGACGGTGTACACGCTGCCCGTCGTGGACGTGGGCAGGCGGCTGACCGGCATCGTCGAGCTGCGCGAACTGGTGCTCAGCAAGCCGGAGACGATGGTGTCGGAGCTGGTCGTCACCGAGCCCGCCTTCGCGCGCGCCACCGACGCCGCGGAGAAGGCCGCCCGCTTGATGCGCGAGACCAACGACATCAACCTGCCGGTCGTGGACAGCGAGGACCGGCTGGTCGGCCTGCTGACCATCGATGACGCGGTCGAGGTGATCGAGGCCGCCGACAGCGAGGACGTCGCGTTGCAGGCGGGATCCGCGCCGTGGGAGGGCCACTACATGGCCGCCGGGGTGTTCCAGATGGCCCGCTACCGCGCGCTGTGGCTGCTGCTGTTGCTGTTCGCGGCGACCCTCACGGTGAGCGTGACCGACTTCTTCGAGGGCACCTTGCAGCAGGCGGCGCATCTGGCGCTGTTCATCCCGCTGCTGATCGGCGCGGGCGGCAACGCGGGCGCGCAGGCCGCCACCGCCTGCGTGCGCGCGGTGGCGGTCGGCGAGGTCCGGGTGTCGGACCTGTTTCGGGTGATCTGGCGGGAATGCCGGGTCGGTCTGGTGCTGGGGTCACTGCTGGCGTCCGTCGGCCTGGCGATCGGGGCCTTGTTCGTCGGTCCGCGCATCGCTCTGGTCGTCGGGATCACACTGGTCCTGATCTGCGGCTGGGCCGCCACCATCGGCGGCACCATGCCCCTGCTGGCCAAGAAGCTGCGCATCGACCCCGCGGTCGTCTCCGCTCCGATGGTCACCACCCTGGTCGACGCCACCGGTCTGATCATCTACTTCACGACGGCCAAACTGGTCCTCGGCATCTGAGGGCGCGGTGTGCTCGACGATCCCCCTACGGAAAGAGCGTGAGTACTTGGCGCACAACATCTTCGAGGGCCGCGTCAGCTTTGCCGGTGAGCGAGATGTTGGGTAGGCGCGGCCCGAGCGAAGCGCGGTTCTCCGATGCGAGCGGCGGTCCGACCGCGACGTTGTAGAACCGCAGTTCGTCGGCGGCATCTCGGTAGACGGTGCGGTTGCCGACGGTGAAAGCCGGACTGCCCGCGGTGACCAGCGACTCCGCGCCGTATTCGTACGCGAGACGAATCTCGTCGCCGTGATACGAGAACGTACAGCTGGATACCCGCTGTTGCGCGGGGGCCGCCGTGACGCCGAGCCGCGGCAGCACCGCGCAGGGGTCGGCGCCGGTCAGCACGGTGGTGATCGTCTCCGCCGCGCTGCCCTGTCGTGGCTCCCGCTTCCATTCGGACACCGCCGTGGTGATCAGTGACTTGGCGATCGGGCACGGCTCGACCCCCACGGGCGTGTCCACCGACAGGCCGATCCCGGCGAAGGAGGGGAAGCGTGCGGTGGCCGAACAGGAGCGCTGGACGAGTTGCCCGGCCTGTTCGGCGCTCAGCGTGTCCTTGTCCGCCAGCAAGGTGATGGTCACGTCGCCGAGTCGCTCGGTGGTACCCCGATCGTTCTTCACTTCCGGCGCCGGCCCCGCCATGGTCCAGTGGACGGATTTTCCCTTGTAGCGTTCCGAGCTGTCGAGTTCGGCCCTGCACGAGTTCAGCCCGTCGGTGCCGACGGTGCGCAATTGCCCGACTTCGGCCAGTTCGGCTCGTGGCAGCAACGCGCAGGTGTCCATCGCGCGCATGCGGCGCAGCACTTCCAGACGCTGGTCGTCGGTCTGCGGCACGCTCGACCAGAAGGATCCGTCACCGGTCTGCGGAGTCGCCGCCGGACCGTCGTCCTGACACGCGGCAGCGGTCAACAGCACCGCCGCGATCAGAGCCAGTCGTCGGTACATCGAGAAACCCCCTCTTGGATCGAAATACAGCTATGGCGCAGAGTCTTCGCCGCCGGGTCGGCGATCGGAGACAAGGCAAGGGCCCGGCATCGCTGCCGGGCCCCGTTGTCCCACACCATAACTGATGGTTCAGAACTCCCAGTCTTCGTCCTCGGTGTTGACGGCCTTGCCGATGACGTAACTCGAGCCCGAGCCGGAGAAGAAGTCGTGGTTCTCGTCGGCGTTGGGGGACAGCGCCGAGAGGATGGCCGGGTTCACCTCGGTTTCGTCCTTGGGGAACAGGCCCTCGTAGCCGAGGTTCATCAGCGCCTTGTTGGCGTTGTAGCGCAGGAACTTCTTCACGTCCTCGGTGAGGCCGACCTCGTCGTAGAGGTCCTGGGTGTAGTCGACCTCGTTGTCGTAGAGCTCGAACAGCAGCTCGAAGGTGTAGTTCTTGAGCTCGTCGCGCTCGGCCTGGGTGACCTGCTCCAGGCCCTTCTGGTACTTGTAGCCGATGTAGTAACCGTGGACCGCTTCGTCCCGGATGATCAGCCGGATCATGTCGGCGGTGTTGGTGAGCTTGGCCCGCGACGACCAGTGCATGGGCAGGTAGAAGCCGGAGTAGAACAGGAAACTCTCCAGCAGCGTGGAGGCGACCTTGCGCTTGAGCGGATCGTCGCCCCGGTAGTACTCCAGCACGATCTCGGCCTTGCGCTGGAGGTTGCGGTTCTCCTCCGACCAGCGGAACGCCTCGTCGATCTCGCGGGTGGAGCACAGCGTGGAGAAGATCGAGCTGTAGCTCTTGGCGTGCACCGACTCCATGAACGCGATGTTGGTGAGCACCGCCTCTTCGTGCGGGGTGAGCGCGTCCGGGATCAGGCTCACCGCGCCGACCGTGCCCTGGATGGTGTCCAGCAGGGTCAGGCCGGTGAAGACCCGCATGGTCAGTTGCTTCTCGTCGGCGGTCAGGGTGTTCCACGACGGAATGTCGTTGGAGACCGGGACCTTCTCCGGCAGCCAGAAGTTACCGGTCAGCCGGTCCCAGACCTCGGCGTCCTTTTCGTCGGGAACCCGATTCCAATTGATGGCCGACACCCGATCGATGGCTCTGGTTGTAACGTCCTCTGGCGGCATGACGTCAGCCTATCCCACCAGGTCAAAGCGCAAAGCCCCCTCCCCAGGAGAGGTCCCAGGGAGGGGTTTCGTGTGTCAGTCGGTGATCTAGGTGACGGTGAGCTGCATCAGCGCGTAGCGCCAACCGTGCTCAGGGTCGGTCGGCTCCTCGTAGAGGGTGACCGGGCCGGGCAGCTTCTGGATTCTGTGGATGTTCTGCGCTGACCTGATGTAACGAAGAAACCCCCTCCGAGCGCGGGGGCCTTTTGCGTTTATGGGTTCTTGCGCCGGAGCCGATGCTTCAAGCGCCACAGCGCGTTCTGGATGCGGACCGGCCCCCAGAACTTCACCCGGTGCCAGAGGCCCGGATCTTCGTACTCCGCGTACCTGCCGTCGAACGTCGGCATCAGGCTCATCCTCTCGGGCATTCGTCGGACGAGACCTTCTTGGTGTCGCCGACTTCGGTGTAGTCGAACGGACGTCCTTGCAGCTTGCCATACACGTGCACCGTGTGCCTCCACTCACCGGTCACGCACTCCGCGCTGACACGGACCTCATGTCCTGAGCGGGAAGGGATCTTGGAGTCCACCTGGATCGCCCAGCGCACCCACTGCCCGGTCTGGAAATGCTCCAGGCTCACCTCCAGCGTGTGCGACTCCGGAGGCGCATCGCAGGAGACTTTCACGTCGGTGTAGATGACCGGATGCAACACGGTCGGCTTGCGGAAGAAGGTGGTGAAGTCACACGACTTGGCTGCTACCGACGTCGGTGCGGCAGCCGCTGGCCCGGCACCTGTGAGAGCGACAGCACCCGCAGCGCCGAGGATGGTCGCGAATCGAAATACAATGTTCTTCATCAGGATTCCCCTTTTCCGCCTGAGCGACGACGACGCTCAGTACTCCCTTGACGTGCCCGGCTTCATGCGTCCGGCCTGGATCAGCGTTTGGCGTGCCGAGGCCTTGCCCGGGCACTCGGCGGCGCGGCAGCCTCGATGCTGCTGCATGGTCAGGTGGGCTTCTTCGACGCTCAGCCGGCCCTGTGGGGCTGCGTGAGGCCATCCGGACAGACCCGGCTGGCTCGCCCTCCACTCGGCCTGCGCGCGGTCCACGATGTCTTGGACGCTGGTCCCCCGTTGGGCGTCCTCTTCCTGCCACCAATTGAAACCCACCGCGGCATCAATCCTCATCCGAATTACGGGGTTGGGGGTCAACTGAACCGGGGGAGTGACCACCCCGGCTCCGGGACGTTTCTGGGGTCGCCACCCATTCGCGGAGAGCGGCGAGATGGTCCGCCAACACTTCGACCCCCATCCGTGCAGGTCCGGGGGGCCTCGTATCTACAGTGACGTCCGCTCTTGGACATCCGCTGGGATCTTCAGGTGAAACTCCAGCGATCCGGAGGAGCTGATGCTCCTGGTGTTGCCGGTGAGCCGGACATCGGCGGTGATGCCGGACTTGGTCAGCATCTTCCGACGCTCCTACCAGTCCGAGGCACGCTCAGAACAACACCTTGCTCGTGCGCCTCGCCGCGTCGTTCGCCCACGATGTGCCCCTTCGTTCGTCGACATCGTCCTTCGCGACGTCAGGAACGGGCGCTGTGTCCGGCTGGGTTCACGCTGGGAGTTCGCTGTGCGGCTCAGCGCCTGCTGGCCCTGCGATAGCCGATGCTCGCGGGAACCGCGAACAGGACGATCGCGCCGAGCGACCACACGACGGTGAGGGTGAGCGGGCGCGCGAGCGGCCCGCCGTAGGCGAGCGCGCGCATGGCGTCGACGCCCACCGACATGGGTTGGTTGTGCACCACCGGCTGGATCCATTTCGGGAAGGCGACCAGCGGCACGAAGCCGGTGCTGAAGAACATCATCAGCGAGGTGAGGATGGTGATGCTCTCCACCAGAGTCGTTTTCGCGGTGAACACGGCGACCGAGGTGACGATGGTGGCGAAGGCCACGCCGAAGAACGTCGGGAGGAACAGGAAGACGATCGTCGCCGCGACACCTTCGTGGAAGCGGAACCCGAGCACGAAGCCAACCAGCACGACGGAGACGGTGCACGCGAAAATGCGGCAGCCCTCGGCGAGCACCCGCGAGGCGAGTCCGGAGGCACGGTGCACGGGCAGCACCCAGAAGCGGGCGAGCAGGCCCGCGTCGCGTTCGCGGCCGAGCAGGACACCTCCCGCGACCGCGCCGGAGAGCGCGCCGACCAGAGCGACCAAGGGCACCGAGCCGTACAGCGCGCTCTCGCCGGTGAACTTCCGGATCTGCCCGCCGATGACGGTGTTCAGCATGATCAGCAGTAGGCACGGGATGATCAGCGTCTCCAACAGCGTGACCGGGTTGCGCGCCCAGCGCAGCAGCAGTCGATGGGTCTGGATCAGCGTGTGCCGCACCAGTGCCGACCCCGATATCTCCGAGCCGGTGAGCAACTCGTCCGAGTGTTCGGTCAGCAGTGCCATCACGCCCTCCTCGCGCTCAGCCGCATCGACAGCAGGACGGAGCTGGCCAGATAGCCCAGCGCCCAGACCAGCGGCGGACCCATCAGCGACCAGGTCACTGCACCGGCGTTCGGTCCGCTGTCACCGGCCAGCGCCCGCAAGGCGATGGCCCACTGCGACACCGGCTGATTGCGCACGAACGGTTGCACCCATTCCGGGAACTGATCGGCAGGCGCGATCCCGGTGGACAGCATGCCCAGGATCAGCGGCGGCAACACCAGCGCCTGCGCCGTCGCCTCCGGGTTGTGCGACAAGGTGCCGATCACGTCCCCGCCCCAGATCAGCGCGACCCCGACGAGCACCGAGAACAACACGAAGCCGACTGTGTGGGCGGGGCTGAGGTAGAAGCGGAACCCGATGACGTATCCGCAGATCAACCCGCTGATCAAGGCGATGATCAGGCGGAAGACGCTGCCGGCCAGGCGCGCGGTGACCGGGACCAGCGGGCCGATCGGCATCGAGCCGAAGCGCCGGTTCAGCCCGGCCACCGAGTCGGTGGCGGCGCGGAAGGCCGCCGAGACCGCGGTGAACGCGGCGGCCTGCAGGATGACCAGCGGCATCATGTACTGCGCGTAACTGCTGAACCCCGTGCCGATGACGGTCATGATGGTCTTCAGCGGGATGTAGAAGCTGGCGGTGAACGTCACGGGCGCGAGCACCGAGGTGAGCACCTCGCCGGTTCGCATCGAGGGTGCGATCAAGCGGGTGGTCAGTACCCACCACTGCTGGGGCCGCAGCGGCGTCGCACGGGTCTGGCTGAGCCAGGTCGCCGCCGCCGTCACGACGCGGCCTCCCGCCGTGCGATCTCTTCCGTCGTCGCCAGATGCCCGGTCAGCTGGAGGAATACGTCGTCGAGCGAGGGGCGGCGCAGTGCGACGTCCACGAGATCGAAGCCCGCGCTGTCCAGCCTGCGCAGCGCCTCCAGCAGTGTCTTCGCACCGTCCGGTGCCGGTATGGCGATCCGATCGGAATCGGGACCGAGCGCGTCCCGATTCTCCTGTGGCAACAGGTGGCCCAGCGCGGCGGCGATGGCGGGCAGGTCCCGCAGATTCAGCGGCACCACCTCGCAGTAGCTGCCGCCGGTGCGCGCCTTCAGCTCGTCGGCGGTGCCCTGGGCGATGACCACGCCGTGATCGATGACGATGATCCGGTCGCTGAGCGCGTCGGCCTCCTCCAGGTACTGGGTGGTGAGCAGGGTGGTGATGCCCGCCTTCTTGAAGCCGGCGACCAGGTCCCACACCCCTTGCCTGCTGCGCGGATCCAGGCCGGTGGTCGGTTCGTCCAGGAACACCACGTCGGGCCGCACGACCAGACCGCAGGCGATGTCGATGCGCCTGCGCATGCCGCCGGAGTAGGTGCCGACCCGGCGGCCCGCCGCGCGTTCGAGGTCGAACTCGGCGAGCAGTTCGTCCGCGCGGGCCCGGGCGGTCCGCTTGCGCAGGCCCATCAGCCTGCCGAACATCACCAGGTTCTCGTAGCCGCTGAGCATGTCGTCGAGCGCGGCGTACTGGCCGGTCAGCATGATGCTGCGGCGGACCGCCGCGGGATCGGCCAGCACGTCGTACCCGGCGACCGTCGCCCGGCCGCGATCCGGCCGGATCAGCGTGGACAGCACGTTCACCGTGGTGGTCTTGCCCGCGCCGTTCGGTCCCAGAATGCCGAGCACCTCGCCCGGCTCGGCCGCGAAGTCGACTCCGCGCAATGCCTTGACCGTGCCGAAGGATTTCTCGATCCCCTCGACGACGACTCCTTGGTCGGAATTCATCCTCGGCCTCCCAGATGTGCATCGAGCACGCGCGCGACGACCGGCAGCACGTGCGGCGCGGTCAGTTCGTCGTGGGTCGCCTCGATGTCGTGGTTGATGATCTCGCCGGTCACGTACGGCCCCCAGCCGTCCGGACCGAAGATGTCGGAGGTGTCGACGATCGCGCTGAAGTACACGATGTCGCCGTCGAACACCGGACGGCGGTAACCGGTTCTGGTCCGCGCGGCGGCGTTGTAGGACGCGGCCATGCGCTCGAGCGTCGCGGCGTCGATGAGCGACACGCCGCCGAGCCGTTCGCGGATCAGATCGGCCGCCTGCTGCGCGGTCGCGTCCGCCGGGACGTCGTGGATGCCGAACACCGCGCCGAAGGTGTTCACGAACGAGCCCGCGGTGAGCCGTTCGATGCTGTCGCCGTCGATGTCGGCGGTGTCGGCGTCCAGCAGCGCGACTACGCCCACCTCGGCGCCTTGGGCCTTCAGCTTCGCCGCCGCCGCGTGGGCGATGAGGCCGCCGAACGACCAGCCGAGCAGGTGGTACGGCCCCTCGGGTTGCAGGGCCCGGATCTCCCGCACATACCGCTCGGCGAACTCGTCGATCGAGCGCGCGGGCGGTTCGTGACCGCCGAGGTCGGGCGCTTGCAGCCCGTAGATCGGGCGGCCGGGTGCGAGCGCGTCGGCGAATCCCAGGTACGTCCAGGACATCCCGGACGACGGGTGGATGCAGAACAGCGCGGGTTGCTCGCCCCCGAGCCGGATCGGCAGCACCACGTCCAGCCCGAGGCCGCCCGCCGCGGGCACGGCCGGAGACGCCGTGGCCGCCGCTTCTTCCTCGGCGGCGGTACGCGCCGCCGGGGTATGGGCGAACCGGGCCGCGACGCTCAGGGCGTCGATCCACAGATCGGCCAGTTCGGCGACCTCGTCCTGATCGAGCAGCGTGGACGGGAAGCCGAAGCTCGCCCGCAACCGGTCGCCGATCACGACCGCGTTCACGTCGATCGCCGATTGCAGCGGCACGCCGGGGTCTTCGGCGACGTGCACGTCGCCCAGTTCGTCGGTCGGCAGCCAGCCCAGGCCCTCGAGTCCGGCCGGGATGTCCCCGGTGGAGTACCGGCCGAGGTAGTTGAAGCCGACCCGGCCCGGCAGCCGTCGCGGCAACTGCCGCGCGGTCTCGGCGTTGAGGTAGCGCAACAGGCCGAAGCCGATGCCTTTGTCGGGCACCGCGAGCAACTGGTGCTTCACGGCGCGGATCGCGGCGCCCAATGCGGGTCCACCGGCCAGCGCGTCGTCGATGTCGATCTGTGCCAGGTCGAGGCGTACCGAGTAGATGCTGGTGAACCAGCCGATGGTGCGGGACAGATCGGCGGCGGGCACCACTTCTTCCTGACGGCCGTGGCCTTCCAGGCGCAGCAGCGCCGACGGGTCACCGGCGCGCCAGCGCACCAGGGCCAGCGCCAAGGTGGCCAGCAGCGTGTCGTTGACGCTGCCCTGGAACAAGCCGGGCAGGGTGGTGAGCAGCGCGGTGGTGACCTCGGCGGACACCTCCCGCTCGACCATGCGCAGCGTGCCGGTCCGGTCGACGGCGGGATCGAGTTCCCGGCCGCCGATCAGCGGATCGGGTCCGGCGAGCACGTCGTGCCAGTACGCCAGTTCGGCGACCCGCTGTTCGGAGTGCGCCTCCTCGGTCAGCGCGTGGGCCCACCGGCGCATCGAGGTTCCGGTCTCCGCCAGCACCGGGGTGGCGCCCGCCGACACCTGGGCCCACGCGGCCACCAGGTCCGGGATCAGGATGCGCCAGGACACCCCGTCGATCACCAAGTGATGCGCCAGCACGATCAACCGGCCCGATCGGGTGCGCGAACCCGCGTCGCCCACCGGGTCGAGCCAGATGAATTGCAATACCGTGCCGTTGGCCGGGTCGAGCCGGTCGGCGGCGGCGTCCAGCTCCGTCATGGCGAACTCGTGCAGTTCGATCGGGTCGACGGCGCTGAACTCGACGCGGTGCACCAGCGCGTCCACGTCGACCGATCCGGGGGAGCCGACCAGTATGCGCGGGCCGTCCGCGCCGTCGGTCACCAGCCGGGCGCGCAGCATGTCGTGCCGGTCCACCGCGGCGGCGAGCACGGTGACGATCTGCGACCGCTCGATGCCGACCGGTAGCTCCAGGACCGCCGTCTGGGCGAAGCGGTCGTAGTTTCCGCCGCGCTCCAGCATGTAGTGCGCGATCGGCGTGAGCGGCATTTCGCCGACGCCGCCGCCGGGCAACTCGTCCAAGGTCACCGCGGCGCCCGCCGCGTCGACGGCCGCGGCCAGCGCCGCCACCGTGCGGTGCTCGAACACCTGGAGCGGGGTGCAGGTGATCCCCTGCTGCTTGGCGCGCGACACCAGCTGGATCGCCAGGATGCTGTCTCCGCCCAGCGCGAAGAACGAGTCGTCGGCGCCCACCCGCGCCACCCCCAGCAACTCGCCGAAGATCGCGGCCAGCTGCTGTTCGGTCGGCGTGTCGGGCGCGCGATACTCGGTGCGGTCGGCGCGGAACTCCGGTGCGGGCAGCGCCTTGCGGTCCAGCTTGCCGACCGCGTTGAGCGGGATCTCGTCCAGCACGACGAACGCCGAGGGCACCATATAGCCGGGCAGGATGTCGGCGGCGAAGGCGCGCACCTTCGCCACGTCGAGCTCGGAGCCGGGCGTGCGGACCAGGTAGGCGGCCAGCGCGGTGGCCCCGGTGGCCCCGGTGGGGCCGGGCACGCCGAGCGTCGCCGCGAAGTCCACGCCGTCGGCGCGGCCGAGCACCGCGTCGATCTCGCCCAGCTCGATCCGCTGTCCCCGCACTTTGACCTGGAAGTCGGTGCGGCCCAGGTACTCCAGTTCGGGTCCGGAGTCGCCGCGGATCCAGCGCACGAGATCGCCGGTGCGGTACATCCGTTCACCCGCCGTGCCGAAGGGGCCGGCGACGAAGCGGGCCGCGGTCAGACTCGGCCGTGCGTGGTACCCGCGCGCCAGCGACGGCCCGGCGAGATACAGCTCGCCCGCCACGCCGAAGGGGACCGGGCGCAGCCGGTCGTCGAGGACCAGCACCTGCGCGCCCTGCACCGGCGTGCCGATGGTTACCGGGGCGCCCACCGCCAGCGGCGCCGAACCTGTTGCCCAGATGGTCGATTCGGTGGGTCCGTACAGGTTGACCATGGTGCGTCCGGTGGCCCAGCGCTCGACCAGTTCCGCGCCGACCGCCTCGCCTGCCACCGCGAGCACCCGGACGCTGGTCACCTCGGCGGGGTCGAGGGTCGCCAGCGCGGATGGCGTGATCACCATGTGACTGAGCTGTTCGGTGTCGATCAGCTCCGCCAGCGCGCCGCCGCCGAACACCTCCGGCGGTGCCACCACCGACGCGCCGCCGGAACCGAACGCCATGATCGCCTCGAACACCGACGCGTCGAAACTCGGTGACGCCACCTGCAGCACCCGGGAGTGCTCGTCCAATCCGAGCGAAACTCGTTGCGCCGCGACGAGATCCGCGATGCCACGATGGGATACCGAGACGCCCTTCGGTGTGCCGGTCGAGCCGGAGGTGTAGATCATCCACGCCGCGTTGTCCGGCCGGATGGGGCCCGGCAGCTCACGCTCGCCCAGCGGTCGGCTGCTCGCGGCGCTCCACCGCTCGACGAGCGCGAGGTCGTCGAGCACCAGCCAGTTCGTGCTGTCGGGCAGCATGGGCCGGAACGCGGCGAGGGTCAGCCCGAGCGTCGCGCCGGAGTCGGTGAGCATGTGATCGATGCGCTCGACCGGGTGCTTCGGATCGACCGGAAGGAACGCCGCGCCGGCTTTCGCCGCGGCCCACATGCCGATGAGCAGTTCCGGCGAACGCGGCAGTCCCAGCGCGACCACGGTTTCCGGACCGCCGCCCGACTCGAGCAACACTCGGGCCAGGCGATTGGCGTGCGCGTCGATCTCGGCATAGGTGGTGGTCTGCCCGTCGGACACCAAGGCGATGCGGTCCGGGTACCGCCGCACGGTCTCGGCCAGCAGGTCCGGCAGGATCGTGGTCGCCGCCGCGGCGGGGCCGCGCACGGGTACCAACGTCGCCCGTTCGGTGTCGTCGAGAATGTCGATATCGGCGATGCGTACCTCGGGCCGCGCCAGCACCGCCGCGAGCACGCGCCGCCACCGGGTGGCGAACGCGGCCACCGTCGCCTCGTCGAACAGATCCGTGGCGTAGGTCAGGACGGCCTCGATGCCCGCCGGACCGTCGGCGGCGAAGCGCTCGCGCAGATCCAAGGTCAGGTCGAACTGGGAGGCGTCGCGCTCGAAGTCCTCCACCTCGAACCGCAGGCCGGGCAGTTCCAGCACGGGTTCGACGAAGTTCTGCAGCGACAGCGAGACCTGGAACAGCGGGTGGTGCGCGGTCGAGCGAGCCGGATCCAGCACCTGGACCAGCCGCTCGAACGGCACGTCCGCGTTGGCGAAGGCGTCCAGGTCCGTGGACCGGACGGTGTCCAGGAACGCGGCGAAGCCCGCGCCCGGATCGACCGGGGTGCGCAGTGCCAGGGTGTTGACGAACATGCCGACGAGCTGGTCCAGCGCTTCCTCGCCGCGTCCGGCGACCGGGGTGCCGATCAGCACGTCGTCGGTGGTGGCCAGGCGCGCGAGCAGCACCGCGAGCGCCGCGTGCACGACCATGAACGGGCTGACGTGGTGCGCGGTGGCGAAATCCACCAGCGCCCGGTGCGTCTCGGCGTCGACGGTGAAGCCGAAGTCGGCGCTGTGCATGGTCTGCACCGCGGGGCGTGGCCGGTCGGAGGGCAGTTCCAGCACGTCGGGCGCGCCGGCCAGGGTCGCGCGCCAGAACTCGATCTGCCGCGCCGCCAAAGATTCCGGATTCGCCTCGTCGCCGAGCACCTCGCGGTGCCACAGCGCGAAATCGGCGTACTGCACCGGCAGCGGGACACGGACGGCGTGCCCGCCCGCGGACCGTTCGGAGTAGGCGGCGACCAGGTCGGCGGCCAGTGGCGCCATCGACGCGCCGTCGGCGCTGATGTGGTGCACCACCAGCACGACGACGTGCACCGGCGGCGTGGCGGCGGCGATCTCGCCGGAACTCGCGGTGTGACTCGATGAGACCGGTGCGGTCGCGCTGACGGGCCCGGACGAGATCGGAGCTTCGCCGGTGGAAGGAGCCGACGAGACCGGTCCCGCACTCGCGGAGGGCTCGACGTCGCCGTGGATCCGGAACAGGCCGACCCGCAGCGGCGGCTGGGTGGCGAGATCGAAGCCGGTTCCCGCCAATTCGGTGATCCGCTCCCGCAGTTCCGCGCCGTCCTCGGTGTCGGTCACCGGCATCGCGGGCACGGCCACGTCGGCGTCGACCACGACTTGACGCGGCCCTTCCGCGTCGGCGGGGTAGAGCGTGCGCAGGCTCTCGTGCCGGTCCACCACGTCGACGAGCGCGGCGCGCAGCGCCTGGACGTCCAGCTCTCCGGTGAGCCGCAGTGCCACCGCGATGTTGTAGGCGGCGGAAGCCGGATCCATCCGGTTGAGCACCCACATGCGCTGTTGCGCGGGAGACAGCGGAACCCGGTCCGGCCGGATGCGGGGCGCGAGGCCGGACCCGCCCGGTGCGGCGCCGGTGGCGGGCACCACCCGGGCGGACAGCTGGGCCACGGTCGGCGCGTCGAACAGATCACGCAGCGCGATCCGCGAGCCGAGCGCCGCGTTGACTCGCGCCACCACCTTGGTCGCGCTCAGCGAGTTGCCGCCGAGTTCGAAGAACGACTGGTCGACGCCGACGCGCTCCCGTTCGAGCACCTCGCCGAACACGGCGGCCACCGCCTCCTCGACGGGGCCGCGGGGCGCGAGGTAGGGCCGGTGGCTGTCGGAGAAGTCCGGCACCGGAAGGGCTTTGCGATCCAGCTTGCCGACCGGGGTGAGCGGGATGGTCTCCAGTACGACGAGGTAACCGGGCACCATGTAGCCGGGCAGCTCGGCGGCCACCTGCGCACGCAGTCGCTCGACGTCCAGCCGCGCGCCTTCGACGGGCAGCACGTAGGAGACCAGCACGGTCGTCCCGGCGGGGCCGGTGCGCCCGATGGTCACCGCGTATTCGACCTCGTCGTCGCGGGAGAGCACCGCGTCGATCTCGCCCAGCTCGATACGCAGGCCGCGGATCTTCACCTGGAAATCGCTGCGGCCCAGGTACTCCAGCTCGGGACCGGCACCGTTGTCGACCCAGCGCACCATGTCGCCGGTGCGGTACATCCGCTCGCCGGGTTCGCCGAAGGGGTCGGCGACGAACCTGCTCGCGGTCATCTCGAACCGGTTGAAATAGCCGCGCGCGAGCGCGGGACCCGCGAGGTACAGCTCACCGGGCACTCCCATCGGCACCGGACGCAGCCAGGCGTCCAGCACCACGGTGTCCGCGCCGCGGATGGGGCCGCCGATCGTGATCGGCTCCCCGCTGACGAGTTCGCCCGGTCCGGTCGCCCAGATGCTGAACTCGGTGGGGCCGTACAGGTTCACCATCCGCCTGCCCGGCGCCCACCGCTCGATCAGCTCCGGCGTCGCCGCTTCGCCCGCGACCGCGAGAACGCGCAAGTGTTCCAGCCCGGCGGGTTCCATGGTGGCCAGCGCCGACGGCGTGATCACGGCGTGGGTGACGCGCTGGGTGCGCAGCAGCGTCTCCAGTTCCGTCCCGCCGTAGACATCCGGCGGCGACACCACGAGCCTGCCGCCCGCGCCGTGCGCGATGAGCAGCTCGAACACCGAGGCGTCGAAACTCGGCGAGGCCACTTGCAGCGCGCTGGTGGTGTGATCGAGCGCGAGCGTCTCCCGTTGCGCGGTCACCAGGTTCGCGATGCCGCGGTGGCTGAGCAGCACGGCCTTGGGTTTGCCGGTGGAGCCGGAGGTGTAGATCAGGTACGCCGTCTGATCGAGGTCGATCGGCCCGCCGCGCTCCTCGTCGGTGATCGGCGCTTCGGACACCGTCATCACCCGGCGGATGGTGTTCAGGTCGTCGAGCAGCAGCCAGTCGATCGTGCCGGGAAGCGTCTCGCCGGTCGCGGTGACCGTCACGCCGATCGGGGCCTTGGAGTCGGTGAGCATGTGCTCGATACGTTCCACCGGGTAGTTCGGGTCCAGCGGAGCGAACGCCGCGCCGGTCTTGGCCAGCGCCCACACGGCGACCACCGATTCCAGCGAACGGGTGAGCGCCAGCACGACGAACACCTCTCGCCCGACGCCGCGGCGCAGCAGTACCCGGGCGAAGCGGTTGGACCAGGCGTCGAGTTCCGCGTAGGACATGGTGAGCTCGCCCGCGGTGATCGCGATCGCGTCCGGATCGATTCGCGCGCCCGCCGTGAGCAGCTCGGGCAGCGTGGCGGGCGGCACGGACTCCGGGCCGCGTACCGGCGCCAGCGTGGCGCGCTCGGCGTCGTCGCAGTATTGCAACTGGGAGACCAGCGCGTGCGGGTTGTCCGCGAGCTGGGTCAGCAGCCGGACGAAGCGATCCAGCAGCGGCCGGGCATCCTCCGCCGGAAGCTGGTCGGCCATGTACTTCAGCGTGATCCGCAGCGTGTCCCGGCCGTCGTCGCCGCGCAGCGGGATCACCATGAGGTTCAGCGGGTAGGGCGTCGCGTCGGTGCCCTCTACGTCGAGCACCCGCATGCCCGCGATGTCCAGCGCCTGCGACAGCGCTTCGCGGTCGATGGGATAGGACTCGAATACGGTGAGCGTGTCGAACAATTCGGCGAGGCCCACCGCCTGGTGGATGGCGGCCAATCCGACGTGCTGATGGTCCATCAGCCGCGCCTGCTCGGACTGCACGCGCGCGAGCAGGTCGGCGACCTTTTCCGCCGGATCCAGCCGCACCCGCACCGGCAGCGTGTTGATGAACAGGCCGACCATCTCCTCGACCCCGGCAAGCTCCGGCGGCCGTCCCGAGACCGTGCCGCCGAACACCACGTCGGTGCGCCCGGTGAGCATGGCCAGCAGCATCGCCCACGCGGCCTGCACCAGGGTGTTCACCGTCGCGCCCGCTTCCCGGCCCGCGGCCTCCAGCCCGGCGACGGTGTCGCGGGACAGGTCGACGGAGGTCATGCCGGTTTCGGTCGATTCGATTCCGGCGAGGGTGGGCACCGCGCGGGTCGGCGTGTCGATACCGGCCAGCGACTCGGTCCATGCGGCGAGGGATTCCGTGTCGTCCTTGGTCTCCAACCAGGTCAGGAACTCACGATAGGAATGCGCGGGCGGCAGGGCCGCGGCGTCACCGTCGGTGACGTAGAGGGTGAGCAGTTCGCGTACCAGCAGCGGGGTCGACCAGCCGTCCAGCACCAGGTGGTGGTTGGTCAGCACGAAACGGTAGGTGTCCGGCGCGATCCGGATGAGCGTGCAGCGCAGCAGCGGGGGCCGGGTGAGCTCGAACCGGGTGCGGGCGTCCACCGCGATCAACCGGTCGACTTCCCCGGCGCGCTCGGCCTCGTCGGCGATGCCGGTGAGATCCGCTTCCCGCCACTCGATCTCGGCGTCGGCCAGGACGAGCTGGCGCGGGCCGTCCTCGGTCTCGACGAAGGCGACGCGCAGGTTCTCGTGCCGGGTCACCAAAGCCTGTGCGGCGCGGCGCAACCGGGCCGCGTCGACGGTGCCCGCCAAGGTGAGCAGCGACTGCACCGTGTAGCCGTCGGCGGTGTCGGAATCGTAGAGCGCGTGGAAGAGCAGGCCGTACTGCAGTGGTGAGAGCGGCCACACGTCGGCGAGGTTCGGGTAGGCGCGCTCCCAGTCGTCGATCTGCGCCTGTGTGACGGTGACCAGATCGAAGTCCGATGGTGTGCGTCCGCCCGCGCTCGCGGACGCGACGTGCCGAGCGAGCGCGTCGAGCGCCTGCTCCCACAGCGCGGCGAGTTCGCCGAGATCCGCCTCCTCGAAAAGCCGTCCGGCGTAGCCCCAGGTCACCTCGAGTCCGGCATCGGTGAGCACGGCGTTGATGTCGACCGCGGCGGCCAGCGGCGCGCGGTCGTCCTGGGTCGCGGCGAGCCGGCGCGGCAGCCACGGTTCCGCGTCGCCGCCGGTGGACGCGCGTCCGAGGTAGTTGAAGCTGATCTGCGGGGTGGGCGCGTCTGCGAGCGCCGCCGCCGTGCTCGGGACCAGGTAGCGGAGCATCCCGAATCCGATGCCTTTGTCCGGCAGCGCGCGCAGCTGTTCTTTCGTCGCCTTGATCGCGGAGCCCGCCGCGGCCCCGCCCGCGAACGCGTCCGCCACGTCGATGCCGGTCAGATCGACCGCGACGGGGTAGACGCTGGTGAACCAGCCCACCGTGCGCGCCACGTCGGCGCCCGGCAGGACGGTTTCCGAGCGGCCGTGGCCCTCCAGAGTGAACAGCGTGGAGCTGCGGTCGCGCCACCGTGCCACCGCCAGCGCGAGGGCTGCCAGCAGCACGTCGTCGGCGCCGCAGTGGAAACGATCCGGCGCGGTGGTGAGCACGGACTGCGCGAAGTCCGGCGGTACGACGGTCGTCAGGTGCGCCATGGAGCCCACCACATCGACGGCCGGGTCCATCGGCGCCGAGCCGAGCGCGGGGTCGGGTGTCGCCAGGACGCGTTGCCACAACGGCAATTCGCCGGTGCGCGACGCCGCGTGCTCGCGCTGGCCGTGCGCCCAGCGCCGGAACGAGGTGCCGACGGGAGCGAGCTCGGCGCCCAGCGCGGCGGTGGCGAGGTCCGGCAGCAGGATCCGCCAGGAAACGCCGTCGGTGACGAGGTGGTGCAGCACCAGCCACAGCAGCGGCGCGGCGTCGGCACGCTCGATCCACACGAATCGCGCGACCACGCCGGACTC
Organism: Nocardia sp. NPDC004260; assembly: GCF_053603155.1. NCBI lineage: Bacteria > Bacillati > Actinomycetota > Actinomycetes > Mycobacteriales > Nocardiaceae > Nocardia > Nocardia sp. NPDC004260. Next base: position 36,911 of record NZ_JBSGEZ010000046.1, read on the forward strand.
CGGTTCGAGCAGGTCGGCGGCGCGCTGCAACGCACGCTCGCAGGTCGCGTCGAGATCACCGTCCGCGGTCACGATTTCCAGCAGGGCGCCCGCGTTCACCGCACCGGGTTCGGCGACCACCCAGTTCCAGCCGTCGCCGGTGCGCCGCAGCGTCGAACGCAGCAGATCGTGCCGGTCGAGCAGCGCTGTGAGCGCGGCGGTCAGATCCGCGCGCTCCATGCCCGACGGCAGCTCGATCAGCACCGCTTGGGCGAACCGCCGCCAGGTGTCACCGGTCTCGAGCATCGCGTGCACGATCGGCGTCAGCTCTACGTCGCCGACTCCGCCGCCGGGCAGCTCGTGCACCACTCCGGTCGGCACATCGGTGGCCACCGCGGCCAGCGCGGCGACCGTCTTGCGCTCGAAGACATCCCGTGCGCCGAACCCGAGCCCGGCCGCCTTCGCCCGCGACACCAGCTGGATCGAGACGATGCTGTCGCCGCCGAGCGCGAAGAAACTCTCGTCGACCCCCACCGATTCCAGGCCGAGCACCTCCACGAACAGCGCGGCGAGCGTCTCCTCGCGCGGTGTGGACGGCGGCCTGCTCGCGGTGGTCCGCGCGCCGAATTCCGGTGCGGGCAGCGCCTTGCGGTCCACCTTGCCAAGCGGCGTGAGCGGAAGACGGTCGAGCACCATGATCACCGCGGGCACCATGTAGGCCGGAAGCGATTCTCCTACCGCGGCTTTCAGCGCCTCGGGGTGGATCTGCGCACCCGGCTCCGGCAGCACGTACGACACGAGCGCGGTGGCGCCCGAACCGGTTTCGACACCGATAGTGAGCGCGAAGTCGACGTCGGGCTGCCGCTGCAAGGCGGCATCGATCTCGCCGAGCTCGATGCGGAAACCGCGCACCTTCACCTGGAAGTCGCTGCGTCCCTGGTACTCCAATTCGACGCGGCCGTCGTTGTGCACCCAGCGCACGAGATCGCCGGTGCGGTACATCCGCTCGCCCGTGCCGTACGGGTCGGCGACGAAACGGTCGGCGGTCAGCCCGTTGCGCCGGTGGTACCCGCGCGCGACGCCGGGACCGGCGAGGTAGAGCTCGCCGACGGTGCCCGGCGGCAGCGGACGCAGCCACGGATCCAGGACCACCGCCGACACGTCGCGGGCCAGACTGCCGATGGTGACCGGACCGTCCGGCGTCAGCGGGGCGCTGAGGGTGACGGTGATGGTGGTCTCGGTGGGCCCGTAGCCGTTCAACAAAGTCCGGCCCGACCATTTGGTCACCAGCTCGGGCGGGCAGGCGTCGCCGCCCACGATCACGGTGCGCAGCTGTGGCAGCGTCGCCGGGTCGAGCGAGCCGACCACGGCCGGGGTCACGTTGAGGTGGGTGACGCGGTGGGCGCGCAGTACCTGGGCCAGCTCCTCGCCCGCGTACGCCGACGGCGGCACCACGGCAAGCGTCGCGCCCGTCGCCAGGGTGACCAGGATCTCCTCCACCGAGATGTCGAAACTCGGCGACACGGCGTGGGCGACGACGGACTCGGCGTCGATGCCGAATCCGGCGCCGGAACTCGCCACCAGGTTGGCCAGCCCTCGGTGCGGGACGAGCACGCCTTTCGGGAGCCCGGTGGAACCGGAGGTGTAGATGATGTACGCGGCTTGGTCCGGGTGCGTCGCCGCGGTGCGGTCGGCGTCGGTCAGCGGCGCGGCATCCTGCTCGGCCATCGCCCGCTCGGTGCCCTCGTCGTCGAGCGACAGCCAGGACACCCGGCGCGGCAACGACTTTCGCGCGGCCGCCGTCGTGATGCCCGCGACGACGCCGCTGTCGCCGACCATGTGCTCGATCCGGTCGGCCGGGTAGGTCGGATCGATCGGCACGAACGCCGCGCCGGTCTTGGCCACCGCGATCGTCGCCAGCACCGACCCGATGGACCGCGGGATGGAGATCGCAACGGTGCGCTCGGGCCCGGCGCCGGCGGCGATCAGCACCCGGGCCAGCCGGTTGGTGTAGTCGTCGACCTGACGGTAGGTCAGCGCGGTCTCGCCCTCCACCAGCGCGGTCGCCAGCGGATCGCGGGCCGCGCCTTCGGCGAGGAGGGCGGGCAGCGTCCGCGCCGCGACGCCCGCGGGTCCCCGGGCGGGTGCGAAGCCGGTGCGCTCGTCATCCGACAGCACCGGCACACTCGCCAGCGGCGCGTCCGGCCCGGCGGCCAGGAAACGGTGCAGGAACGACAGGAAGCGGCGGTGTTGCCCGGTCAGCTCGGCCTCGGTGTAGAGGTTGCCGTTGGCCTGGAAGTCGATGTGCGTGCTCTCGCCGCCGACACCCGGATACAAGTTGACGAACAGGTCGTCGATCAACCCGGAGGTCAGCACGTGCAACCGCCCGGTCACCGGGCCGAGCTGGATTCTGGTGTCGACCATCATCAGGTTCACCGACGGGCCGAACGACCCGGCCTCGTCCATCGGCCAGCCCAGATCGCGGAAGATGTCCTCCTGCCGGTAGCGCTGGCGCCGCAGCGCCCCGGTCAGCTCGCCCTGGGCGGCCCGGATCACCTCGCCGACGGTCGTGGCGGGCGTCAGCCGCAGCCGCAGCGGAACCACGTTGGCGATCATGCCGCCGGAACGCCGCAGCGTCGCGGTGGTGCGCGCGGATACCGGCAGGCTCAGCACGACTTCGGGCGCGCCGGTCATCGCGGACAGATACGCGCCGAAGGCGGCGACCACGGTCGGCGCGACACCGGAGGACGCCTGCTCGGCGACGGCGTCCAGCAGGTTACCGGTGTCGGCGGGCAGCGCGCCGGTGACCCGCCGCGGATGCCCGTCCACGCCCGCGGTGCGGCCGGCCAGGCTCACCGGATCGGCCATGCCGTCCAGATGCGCCTGCCAGTGCTCCCGGTCCGCGCCGAACCGCTCGGAACTGCGGTAGGCCAGATCGGCCTCGACGATCTTGCGCAGGTCCTCGGCCTTCGCGGGCGACGCTTCGCGGCCCTCGACGGCGGCATTGTACAGCTCTCCGGTGCGCTGCACCATGGTCAGCGCGCCCATGCCGTCGAGCACGATGTGGTGGATGCGCGAGTACCAGAACCAGCGGTCCGCGCCGACGCGCAGCATGGCGATGCGCACCAGCCGGTCGCGGGTCAGCTCCAGCGGGGCCTCGTACTCCGCGCGCATCCACGCGTGCGCGGCCGCCTCAGGATCGGGTTCGGAACGGAAGTCCAGCGTTTCCAGACTGTCGTCGAGCGCGGGGTCGACGAATTGGAACGGATGTCCCTCCACCTCGACCAGGCGCAGGTAGCCGGTGCCGAACTCGCGCCCGGCCTGCCGCGCCGACCGTGCGAGCAGGTCGAGGTCGATCGGACCGTTCAGTTCGACGTACTGGGCGATCGAGATCGGAGTATCACCGGCGACGTGCTGGGCGAACCAGATGCCGCGCTGTGCCGCCGATAGGGCGAAGGCCCCATCGGGAAGAACTGTGTCGGATTCTTTCGCCGAGAGGGAAGGCTGTTGCATGACGTGTCCTACGTTCTGACCGCGATCCGGCCGATCGGCAGTGACCGCCCGTAGCCACCGCGGTAGCGGTAGTACCTGCCGCCGCACAGCAAGCGGCAACTCAATTCTGAACCGGCGCGGTCGACGCTGCGGGGGTATTGGGCACACTGCGCGACCCGAACATGCTGTTCGGGTCGCGGGGGAGGGGTTGTGTCCGGTCAGGCGGCTTTCGGGAGAAGATCCAGGTCGGCCGCGCCCAGCGGGGCGGCGGAGCTGGTCAGGTAGCGCTGCAGAGTGGAGCGCTCGTCCAGCACCAGCCAGGTGATCGCTTCCGCGGACTCGGGCTGCTGGTCCTTGGTGGTGACGCCCACCGAGGTGCCGAGCGCGTAGGAGCCGTCGTCGGTCACCGGGACGGCGATGGCGCCGATCTTGGTGGCGGCCCGCTCGGCTACGACGGACTCGATCGCCTGGTCGATCGCGACCGCGATCCGGGTGCCGGGTCCGGCGCCGAGGCGCAGCAGCAGCCGGGCCAGGCGATTGGACCAGCGATCCAGCTCGGCGTAGGTCAGGTCGCAACCGGCGGTGGACGCCACGACCGCGTGCGGATCGACCTCGGCGACGGGCTGTGCCACCGGCAGGGAGTACAGGTTGTCGGCGAGCGAATCGGTCAGCGTGTGCATGTCGTGTCCTCGGGGTCGATTGGGAGGTTTTCGGCGTACCTCTGAATCTCGTCCTCGAGTGGACTTTTCGACAGCAACCCCAGCGCTGGTCCGCGCACTCCAAGGGTGGGGGAAACCTCACCCAAGGGGGTGGGCGGTCAGTCGGTCACGTAACCGTTGAGCGTGTTGCGCAGGTCGGTGAGCAGGGCGCGGGCGGCGGTGAGGCCGTCGCCGTGCCAGACGCTGTCCTCCACGGCGAACACCCGGCGATCGGTGGCGGCGCCGAGTTCCTTCCACTCGTCGGTGCGCAGCACCGCTTCACCGTGTTTCTTGCCCTCCTGGCCCGCGAGGATCACATAGATCAGGTCGCCCTCGGCCTTGGTGGCGAACTCGCTCTCACGCACGTCGAACGACGCGCCGCGCTGCGCGGCGGGACGCTGCACGCCCGCGTCGGCGAGCACCTGGCCGGAGAAGCTGTCGCCGCCCTGCACCCGCTGAGCGTCGGCGGTGAACCTGAGGATCGACGCCTGGGTCTGGCCCGCCGCCAGCGTGGCACCGGTGTCGCGCGCCTCGGTGCGGTAGTTCTGCAGTGCGGTCTCCGCCGCGTCGCGCCGTCCCATGCCCGCCGCGTACGCCGCGAACTCGGCTTGCCAGCTGTTGTTCGAACCGACCAGCACGGTCGGGGCGATGGCCTGCAACGCGCTGAAACTCCCTGTGCCAGTGGGGTTCTCGCCCAGAATCAGATCGGGATGCAGGGCTGCGATCCGGGCCGGGTCCGGCTGTGCGGCGGTGCCGACGCCGGGGATCTTCAGCACGCCGGTGCCCAGATAGGCCGGTTGCGGGCTCGGGCCGTCGAGGGTCACCGTCCCCACGACCCGCTCCCACAGGCCGACCGCGCAGACGGCGTCCAGCGCGGAGGTGCTGAGCACGACGATGCGCTGCGGGTCGGCGGGGACCTCGGACACGCCCGCCGCATGGGTGACGCTGCGAGTGTCCCCGCCCGCCGGGTCGGGCGCGCTCGGCAGCGCGCAGGCCTTGGTGGTGTCGCGCTCCAGCCCCACCACGCCCGCGCCCGCGATGTTGGTGGTGGTGCGCACGATGGAGGCGGAGTTGTCGGTGGCGCCGCCGCAGCCCGCGAGCACGAGCGCGGCACACCCGGCCACGACCGCCCGGAACCGGTGACCGGCCGCGCCGTTCCGATGACGAATCGCGCGAATTCGGGTGCGTACCTGCATCACGTCGCTCACCGGCATGCGAGTGAGGGTACATGTCGGCGCCGTCCGGCCCCCGGGTGAGGTCGCGGCGGTGGGCGTCCGTGTGCCGCGCTTCGGGGGCAGGAATACACCACCCGGCAGACGGCCCGCACGCTACGCCCCGGTCGGTGCCGGTCTGCGTGCGGGCCGCCGGGTCAGGCTCGATTGCCGCCGATGCTGAAGCGGGCGCCGGTGGCGTCGGTGACCGCGGCCATCCGGCCGTAGGGCGTGTCCTGGGGCGGCGAGAGCACGGTCCCGCCCAGTTCGGTGAGCCGCTCGACGGTCTTGTCCACGTCGTCGGCGCCGAAGTAGACGATCCAGCCCGCGGGTGCGCCCTCGGGCAGGAAGGCCGATGCGTCCATGACGCCGCCCAGCATCGGGCTCTCGGCGTGGATGGTGGAGTAGCGGAACTCCGGGGCGTCGGAGACGGTGAAGACGTCCGACCAGCCGAAGACCTCCCGGTAGAAGGTCAACGAGGCGTCGTAGGCGCGGGTGTGCAGCTCGAACCAGGACGGCGCGCCCGCGTGCTCGCGCCACTGCCCGCCGGAGACCAGACCCATGGTCTCGAAGCCGGGGAACGTCCCGGCCTGCCAGATGCCGACGCCCGCACCCCCGACATCGCCGAGCACGGCCATCGTGCCCAGCTCGCCCACCGCCATCGGCGGCACGACCAGCGACGCCCCCGCCGCCGTCGCCGCGTCGGCGGTGGCCTGTGCGCCGGAACTGGCCAGATACACCGTCCATTGTTCCGGGCTGTCGGTGTCGCCGGGCATCCTGGCCATCGCGCCCGCCACCGCGCGCCCGTCCTTGCGGAAGGTGACGTACCCGCCGAACTCCTCGCCCGCGCTCTCGGCCGTCCAGTCGAACAGTTCGCGGTAGAACGCGATACTCCGATCGAGGTCGGAGCTGTACAAATCGACCCAACAGGGATCGCCGATCTTCGTGCGGTTGGTTCCGGTCATCGCTGCTCTCCTGGCCTGAGGTGAACTCGTGTCACCTCTACAGACGCCCGCCACCGACAGAACTCATCGGTCCCGCACGGAACAGACGAGCCCGGACGGACGCGAGCGGCGGTCGCTCGGACGCGAGCCATGCGGGGCCGCGAACACGCCACACCGCAGGTGCGGCCGAACAAATACGACAGAGAGTAGGACCCGTTCGGTCGAGCGCATCTTCACGGGTTTACGATTCGGAGAGCGCAAGCGAACTGTCGTCTGTTCCGACATCGGGATGGATGCGATCAGCGGAGCCTGCGGAGCGACCTAAAGGCACTTTCAGGAGGATCAGTGACTGCCGTAGAGCCCCAGCCAGTCCCTCAGTTGGAAGCGACTCGGCCTTATCCGGCTCGGACCGGGCCGAAGGGCTCGTTCATCTACAAGATGGTCACCACCACGGACCCGAAGGTCCTGGGTGTCATGTACCTGACCACGTCGATGGGCTTCTTCCTCATCGGTGGCCTGATGGCCCTGCTGATGCGCGGTGAGCTGGCCCGGCCGGGCCTGCAGTTCCTCTCGACCGAGCAGTTCAACCAGCTGTTCACCATGCACGGCACGATCATGCTGCTGTTCTACGCGACCGCGATCGTGTTCGGCTTCGCGAACATCATCCTCCCGCTGCAGATCGGCGCCCCCGACGTCGCCTTCCCGCGCCTGAACGCCTTCAGCTACTGGCTGTACGCGTTCGGCGCCAGCATGGCGACCGCGGGCTTCATCACCCCGGGCGGCGCCGCGGACTTCGGCTGGACGGCGTACGTGCCGCTCACCGACATCCTGCACTCCCCGGGCGTCGGCACCGACCTGTGGATCCTGGGCCTGGCGGTGTCCGGTCTGGGCACCATCCTCGGTGGCGTGAACATGCTGACCACGGTGGTCTGCCTGCGTGCTCCCGGTATGACCATGTTCCGGATGCCGATCTTCACCTGGAACATCGCCGTGACCAGCGTCCTGGTGCTGCTGGCCTTCCCGCTGCTGACCGCCGCGCTGTTCGGCCTGGCCTACGACCGTCACCTGGGTGGCCACATCTACGACCCTGCGACCGGCGGCATCCTGCTCTACCAGCACTTGTTCTGGTTCTTCGGACACCCCGAGGTGTACATCATCGCGCTGCCGTTCTTCGGCATCGTCTCGGAGATCTTCCCGGTCTTCTCGCGTAAGCCGATCTTCGGTTACACCACGCTGGTCTACGCCACCCTTGGCATCGCCGCGCTGTCGATCGCGGTGTGGGCGCACCACATGTACGCCACCGGCGCCGTGCTGCTGCCGTACTTCTCGTTCATGACGTTCCTCATCGCGGTCCCGACCGGTGTGAAGTTCTTCAACTGGATCGGCACCATGTGGCGCGGTCAACTGACCTTCGAATCGCCGATGCTGTTCTCCATCGGCTTCATCGTCACCTTCCTCTTCGGTGGTCTGTCCGGCGTCATCCTGGCCAGCCCGCCGCTGGATTTCCACGTCACCGACTCGTACTTCGTCGTGGCGCACTTCCACTACGTGCTCTTCGGCACCATCGTGTTCGCCACCTACGCGGGCATCTACTTCTGGTTCCCGAAGATGACCGGCCGGATGCTGGACGAGCGCCTGGGCAAGTGGCACTTCTGGACGACGTTCATCGGCTTCCACACCACCTTCCTGGTCCAGCACTGGCTGGGCGCCGAGGGCATGCCGCGCCGCTACGCCGACTATCTGCCCAGCGACGGCTTCACCACGCTGAACACGATCTCCACGATCGGCGCCTTCGTGCTCGGCGCGTCGATGCTGCCGTTCCTGTGGAACGTCTTCAAGAGCTACCGCTACGGCGAGGTGGTCACCGTGGACGACCCGTGGGGCTACGGCAACTCGCTGGAATGGGCCACCACCTGCCCGCCGCCGCGGCACAACTTCTACGAGCTGCCGCGCATCCGCTCGGAGCGTCCCGCGTTCGAGCTGCACTACCCGCACATGGTCGAGCGCATGCGCGCCGAGGCGCACGTCGGCTGGGGCGCGGGCAAGCACGCCACCGACCTGCACGAGCCGAACGTCCTCGCGCAGTAGGGCGCTTCCCCGGCGGGGCCGGACGGGTGATGTCCGGCCGCGCCGTAGGATTCATCGCGACGAGTGTGCACCCGCTGGTCACCAGCGGGTGCACACTCGTTTGTGGAGATCAGTACGCACCGTGCGTTGCGACAACGACGTCCAGCACAGCGACGGCGAACATCGAACATGGAGCACATCAGTTGGCCGACACCACCGTCCTCGTCACCGTCACCGGGCCGGACCGCCCCGGTGTGACGTCCGTGCTGCTCGCGGCCATGTCCCGGCACCGAGTGAGCCTGCTGGACGTGGAGCAGGTCGTGATCCGGGGCAGGCTGACTCTCGGCGTCCTGGTGACCTGCCCGACCGACGCCGAGGCGTTGCAGGACGAGCTCGAAGAGGCCATGAACACCGTCGGCATGAACGTCGACGTTGAGGTGGACGCGGCGATCGGCAGGCAGCCGATGTCCACCCACGCGGTGGTCATTCTCGGCAGCCCGGTCACCGCGCGCGCGTTCAGCGCTGTGTCGCGGCAACTGGCCGCGCTGGGAGCCAACATCGACACCATCCGCGGTATCGCCGACTACCCGGTGACCGGCATGGAGTTGATGGTCACCGCGACCGACTCCGGCCCGGACACCGATTTCCGGCTGCGCACGGCGCTGGCCGAGGTCGCGGTGGCCGAGCAGGTGGACGTCGCCGTGGAGCGGGCCGGGCTGGCCCGCCGGGGCAAGCGGCTGATCGTGTTCGACGTCGACTCGACCCTGATTCAGGGCGAGGTCATCGAGATGCTCGCCGCGCACGCGGGCGTGGAGGACGAGGTCCGCAAGGTGACCGAGGCCGCCATGCGCGGCGAGATCGATTTCGCCGAATCGCTGCGGCAGCGGGTAGCGACGCTGGCCGGGCTGGACGAGTCGGTGATCGAGGAGGTCGCCGACCGGATCGAGCTGACCCCCGGCGCCCGCACCACCATCCGCACGCTGCGCCGGATCGGTTTCCGCTGCGGCGTGGTGTCGGGCGGTTTCCGGCAGGTGATCGAACCGCTGGCGCACGAATTGGAACTGGACTTCGTGCGGGCGAACACCCTGGAAGTCGTGGACGGCAAGCTGACCGGCCGCGTCGTCGGCGAGATCGTCGACCGCGCGGCCAAGGCGACCGCCCTGCGCAAGTTCGCCGCCGACGCCGGGGTGCCGATGGAACAGACCGTCGCGGTGGGCGACGGCGCCAACGACATCGACATGCTCAACGCCGCCGGGCTCGGCGTCGCCTTCAACGCCAAACCGGCGCTGCGCGAGGTCGCCGACGCCGCGCTCTCCCACCCGTATCTGGACGCGGTCCTGTTCATCCTCGGGGTCACCCGGCACGAGGTGGAGGCCGCCGACGCCAGGGACGGCCTGCTGCGCCGCGTCCCGCTGGGCTGAACATCCGGCCCGGTTCCGCCTCGATAAACGCTGTCGGACGCAGCCCGTCGGTAACTTCGCGCATGGCCGCAGCGAAGGCGGAGGTACGCATGGATGGGTGCTGTCGGACGCGGTCCGTCGTTAGTTTCGCGCATGGCCGCAGCGAAGGCGGAGGTACGCATGGATGGGTGCTGTCGGACGCGGTCCGTCGTTAGTTTCGCGCATGGCCGCAGCGAAGGCGGA